>JAJYZL010000012.1 GCA_021799965.1 bacterium
TTCGTTCTTAACATAATGCTTATAAGCCTGTTCTTTTGTGGGCAAAACAAATTTTAAAGCAACAATCTTCAAACCCGCCCTTTCAAATTTGCCGATTATTTCGCCAACAAGATTTCTCTGAACAGCATCAGGTTTTAATAATACCAGTGTTTTTTCTTCGTGAAGTTTCATATTGATATATAAAAATTTAATTATCTAAAATAATAACATTAAAAATTACCGCTGTTAAATACTAAAGACTTTTATTTTTCCGTCTTCTAAAATTATTTTTATTATTCCCTGCAGATCTGTTCTAAATACCTGGGAACCAATATCGGCCAGCCTATTTAACGCTTCTTTAGACGGATGACCATAGCTATTTTTACCCACTTCAATCACAGAAATTTTAGGATCAACTTCCTTCAAAAAAATTGGATCCGATGAGTATTTTGAACCATGATGGGATACCTTCAGCACGTCTGCTCCGATATTCCCATTTTTAACTATCGCCCTTTCTGCTTCAGCGGAAAGATCGGCGGCATACAAAGCGCTAAGCCCTTCGCTTTTCAAAAATAGCGCCAAACCAGAATCATTAGAGCCAATAGCCGATCCAAACGAATTAAGAACGCTCACAGTAGAAGAAGCATAAACAATGCCATCTCCCGCGCCAAGAGCTATTTTTACAATATTTTTCTCATCAATTATTTTATTCAATTCCCTCCAATTAACGTCATCGCTGCTTTCGCCGTTATATAAAACCGCTCCAACTTTATAATTTTTCAGAATATCCAGGAGCCCTCCAAAGTGGTCAATCTGCGGATGCGATATAAAAACCAGGTCTATGTATCTATCACCGGCTTTAAAAATCTTACCAAGATTTTCTCCGAGTCCGCCGTTTAGCGGCCCTCCGTCAATTAAATATTTGATACCATTGCCGTCTTTTCCCGGCAATACAGCCAAAGAACTGTCGCCTTGGCCAACCTTTAAAAAATACAATTCCGCGCCGGTTAAACTGGCGGGAAAAAATATCAGGAACCACGCTATAAGATCCAGCGCTATTGCAAAAAATATTAAAATTTTGAAAATATCAGATTTTTTCTCCATTTGATTCCTTATAAATGTTTATGAAAATAAAAACGGCCAAATAGTAAACCAAGACAAAAATAAAATTCACATTTTTTATCGGTAAAATAAGTGAAAATTTTGAAAAAATATCTATCACGAAAAAGTCATAAGAAATAAACATATTTGCCAACACCCCCGCCATCTTTGCTAAAAAACCAGAGAAAAATCCAAACCCGGCCATAATAAATCCCAAACCCATCGTCATTGGCACAAATTCCAAGATTAAAATATTGGCAAATAAAGAACTGAGAGAAAAAATTCCAAAATTAAATATCAATATAGGCATCGCCATGATCTGCGCAGATGCCGTAACTATGGCATTATCTTTCCAAGACAAAAAACTGCCAGGCTTCAATTTCAGCAAATTTTTTATTGCCGGAGAAAGATATATTATCCCAAGAAGAGCCGCAAACGACAGCTGGAATCCCGCATCAAAAATTAAAATCGTCGGATTAATAAGCATCATCACAAAGGCGGTTATAATCACTGCGTTCCGAGGATTATACAGTCTCTCCGCTCTTCCCGACAGCAAAACGATTCCGCCCATAACCGCCGCCCTTACCACCGAAGCCTCCGCGCCGGTCATAATAACAAACAAAATAATGGTAAAAACGCTTAGGTAAAAAGCCAGGGTCGCGGAAAAAATAGAAGCAAATAGCAGTCCGGCTATCCAGATAATTATGGAAATATTGTATCCCGATATCGCCACCAAATGGGTTGTTCCGCTGAGAGACATTTTATTTTTCAGATCTTTAGAAAAATCTTCTTTCCCGCCTATCGTGATGCCGGTCAAAAAAGCGGCTTTTTCTTTCGGCAAATTTTCTTTGAAAATATTTTTTATTCCCTCTCTTAAATTCAAAAGTGCGGATTTTATAAAATTACCGCCTCCTTTTCCGATCAATTCAATATTTGGAAAATTAGCTTCCCCGGAAATACCATGAAGTAAATAATAATTTTTATATTCTTCCTGTGGTGAATTTACCGCGCCAATAAATTTAACCAGATCCCCATATTCAAATTCTGGATAAGCCTTAACTCTCACGCTTACCGATCCCTTAAATTCACCGGCCAACTCAATAATCAATGTTTGAGCAGAATCAGATCTTGAAACATCGTTTACAATGCCGGTAAATTCCATTTCTTTTCCAAAAGGAATATTCACATCGCTAAATTGAAAATAAGAATATATCCTAAAATAAAAAATGCCCAAAATTGCCGCCAGAAGCAGAAAAGCAAGACCATTTCTCTTTAAAAGTAAAAAACAAAAAAATGCTAGAAAAGCACTCGTTAACGCAAAATAAACATTGTTAAATACCACTATTAAAACAATGCCTGCCATAAAAAACAGGCAAAACCAAAAGACTCCTGTATGAAGATTTAATTTATCGGGCATAAAACACTATTTATTATAAACCCCGAAAAAATAAATATAGTGTTATTTGTTAATAAGATAAGACAGCGGAAAATTCCCTAAAAATTCTTTGGTAATTCAGCTAATTTCTTATTAAATATTCTGAAAACGTTTCCTATCGGCAAAAAGTCGGTCAGAAAATTATAAGCCGAAGCGCCCACCGGGCCCAGCACTCCGCTAAAAACCAACGCCAATCCGATAACATTTGAAATTCCCCAAATAATAAAATTTTCTTTAACGATAAAGATCGATTCGCGGCTAAGCTTGATAGCTTCGGGAATTCTAGAAAGATCATCGCGCATCAAAGCAATGTCAGCCGCCTCAATCGCCGCATCGGCACCCTTTACTCCCATTGCGATGCTGACATCGGCGAGGGCAAGCGCCGCGGCATCATTTACGCCGTCACCTATCATCGCAAGACGGCTATCTTTATGTCGGAATTTTTTAATTTCTTTAAGTTTATCTTCCGGCTTAAGGTTGGCCACATATTCGTCTATGCCCAATTGTCCGGCGACGCGGCGGGCAACGTTTTCATTATCTCCGGTAATCATTACCCAACGCTTCACGCCAAGTTCTTTTGTGTGTGTTATGAGCGCTTTCGCATTTGGCCTGATTTCATCCTCAAAGCCTATAAGACCGATCACTTTGCCATTGGCGCCAATAACAACCGTGCTTTCTCCGCCAGCCTTTTTCTTTTCTACCAATGCTCTGTTTTCTTCCGAAATTTTTACGCCATTTTTTTCCAAGAAAGAAAGCTTGCCGGCAAAATAATTGTTCTCGCCTTTTTTAATAGCAATGCCATCTCCCGGCGTTTCTTCAAAATCATCCGGCGCGATAATATCAATATTTTGCTGTTTCAAGTACTCAATTATCGTAATACTTGTCGGATGATTTGAATTAATGGCGCATATTCCGGCAATTTCCAAAAACTTATTCTGGTCTATTCCAAAAGTAACTATATCAGTGATTCTTGAATCGCCTCTGGTAAGCGTGCCGGTTTTATCAGTTAGAAAAACATCAACCTTTGCCAGCCGCTCTATAATATCCGCGCCCTTGATAATAATTCCATGCTTTGCGGCTTTTGAAATTACTATTGTAAAACCTAGAGGAATCGCTACTGCTATATCATCGGCGCAAGTAATAAGCAAAATGCTAAGAACTAAGGACGTGTTGTGAGAAATTAGATAAATAACTATAATCGCTACGAATGTGAGGATAATATACCAAGTACTGAATCTATCAGCGATCTTTTCGGTTTTTGTTTTTGAACGGCCGGCTTCTTCCACTAAAGCCACGATTTTTGCAAAAGTCGTATCTTCCCCTATTTTTTCAACCTGAACTAATAGCGAACCAAATTCGTCAAACGTGGAACTGAAAACTTTATCACCAACTCTTTTAACAACCCTCTCGCTTTCGCCTGTTAGGGTAGATTCATCCACGCTTGCTTGTCCGGAAACCACAGTTCCGTCGATTGGAATGCGGCTGCCCGGCTCAACCACCGCCAAATCGCCGATCTTTACCCGATCTATGGAAATTTCATCTATCGTATCGCCGATTTTTATTTTTACTTTGGTCGGCCTGAGTTTTAAAAGCTGACTGATGATATTTTTTGTGCGTGTCTGAACATATCTGTCAAAAAGACGGGCGGAGGCAAGCATTAAATTGATGAAAGCCGCGGAAAACCATTCCCCTTTTATGAAAGTAAAAAAGAGGGCTATGGCCGCCAAAAGATCCACTGTTATCTGTTTTTTTAAAATTGCAAAATAAACGCTGACTAAAACCGGAATAAAACCTAAAAGGGATAACACCATTAACACCTCCATTTTTATCGGCACCGCAAAAAAATTAAAATAATTTAAAACGATTGCCGCTAACAGAAAAACAATTAAAGCGCCGTCTGTTATAGTCCTCAAATCAAAAAACGGAATAAGGTTTTTATAATATTGTTTCATTTATTTCAAAATATTCATTTATAAATTTATAAAATATCTTTGGACTTTTTAGCTAAATAGTGAGACACGAAAACAAATAATACTATTCCAAGCAGTAAGCCGATTTCCGCAAATTTTATATACTGCTTCACTAAAGAAAAATAAAAACTGGAAAAATATCCAAGTCCTCCAACTATAGCCATCCACACCAATGTCGAGATCAGATCATATCCGACAAATCTCCTGAGCGGAAACCTAAGCATTCCGGCGCGAAGTAAAATAGCGTGATATATGCCATAAGTATATTTTGATATAAATATTGTGTGGAATGTTCTGGAAATAAGATGCTCATCAAAAGGCGCGGCTATTTTTTCCGCCCAGCGCAAAAGACGCGAATTAGTTTTATCTACCTTAATTCCAAGCCAATACCACGACAAATCTCCCAAGATAACCCCCAAAAAGCCGACTCCTATTAGAGGCAACACGCTAAAAACTCCTTCGCGAGCTAGGAAGAAGGCGGAAAACAAAAAAATATCGCCTTCAAAAAGCACCCCCACAAAAATGATCAGGTAGCCCCATATGCCTATAGCAGAAACAATTCCTAATAAATAAGAATTCATTTTTTTTGAATTAAAGGCCCAAATTCATTCCTGTTAATTTTTTAGCTGCGGCAAATTGAGCTTTTTTCATGGCATTATTAGCGCATTTCTTAACAAGATCCGCCTGCTTAACCGCATCCAAATCCGGGTTCAAAAGCACCTCCTCTATTGCCATAACACCGCTTACCACAACCCTGACGCCGTTTTCCTCGGCTTCAAATTTTTCTTTTGAAATTTCATTTTGCAGGCCATTTAACTGAGCTAGCTGTTTAAATTTATCAAACATATATGTTTATTTATTAAATCTTTTTTCCGCTTCAGCCCAATCAATTACTTTCAAAAAAGCTTCTATATAATCCGCCTTTTTAATTCCGTAATCCAAAAGATAGGCGTGCTCAAAAACATCCATAACTAAAAGCGGCTTGGCTCCGGCCAAATGTCCGGTATCATGCTCATTTATCCATATATTAAAAATATTTTTTGATAATGGATCCAAATACAGCACCGCCCAGCCGATTCCGCGCATAGCGCCAGTTGCCCTAAAATCTTTTTGCCAATTTTCCAAACTGCCAAAAGTTTCATTTATTTTCGCCGCCAATTCTGATCCGGCGGATATCGGTGAAGTATTTTTTCCGATATTTTCAAAATACAGTTCATGAAGACGCATTCCGTCATATTCCCATCCCAAACGCCTCTTAATCTCGGCGTATTCCGGCACAGCGACTTTATCTTCTTTCAAATACGCCGCCAGTTGATCGCTCAGCTTATTCGTATTGGCAACGTATCCCTGATAAAGCACAAAATGATTTTTTAAAAGATTATCTGAAAATCCGGGCAACCCCAAAAGATTTTCAAAATTCTTAGCTTCGTATTTCATATTTTTATTTTATAAATATGGCTTAATTATACTAAAAAGGCACAACCAATTTCATCTTCTTATTTGACCTCTTTATACGAACGATGTCGTCAACTTCAAGATCAATATGATCGCCCTGATTATCGGCATAAGCTACGGCCGGCCCTCTTTTTATCTTTATTCTAATTTCGCTATCTTCTTTTAATACCATATGATCTGCTTGTTCGGTGCTGTTATTAAATGCCATTCCTATTCCCAATTCAAAAAAACTGTCGGTGATACTGCGATAATAAGCCGTGGAGCCAAAAGGCGTAGCAATTACCACCCCATCTCCAATAATATCTTTTCCTATTTCATTATTATTGACCCAGACGTGATAACGAACGGCATGTCTCGGATTTTCATTGTGAACCACAATGTCGGTCATGGCCAATAATTTTCTATTTTTGGCCGTCGCTTCAAGCTTAAAAAAATCTTTTATGGAAAAATTTCCTTTTTTAATTTTGGCCAATACATCTTCATTGGAAAAAGGATTAGCCTTTTTGCATATCAAGCTGCCCTTAAGAATAATCTTTGGTATTCCCGGAAATTCATATTCCGACAACATTAATGTGCCGTCGCCGCCATAACTTATAACAAAATCCGGTTTGTTTTTGACAATCTTAAATCCGGCTGATTTTACCATCGGCTCAATCACTTTTGAATTTCTGCCAAATAAAATTACTTTCATTAGATTAAATGCTCCTGTATTTTTGTTTTCTTCGGAGCCGGTTTTTTAACTTTTACGACGTTAAAAGTCTTTTTATCTTTAGCCATTTCTTTGTCTTTGACCGCTTCTCTGTAATTGCAATAATCACAATTCGGACTCGGGGCTGGTTCAGTATCAGACAACAAGCAGCTCTTCGCTTCCATAACAGCCATTTCTATCCATCCGTCATTGCCTTCATATGGAATAATCTTAATATCAAATTCCAGTTTAGCATCAAAAGCCTTAACGTCGCGCCTGCCGTTGCAATAAACGAAATAGCCGGTGTCGGAAACCTTAAAACCATTTTTCCTCAAAAGCCACTGATAAAATTCCATCTGACGCTTATAGCCAATTTGCCACGCAGCATCCAGATTTACCTCGGTATCCTTGCTGGTAGATTTATAATCAACAACATACAACACTCCTTTTTTATCAACCCAAATATCATCAATCGCTCCGGTTAAAATCATATTGGCAGGCTCATAATAAAACTGCACGCCCTTAAAATTCTCCCGCCATTCATCCAATTTTTCATGGCTAAACGGCACCAGATCCAGTCCGTAGCTTTCCATAAGCGGATGGCTCTTGCCGGCGGCCCTGTGAATATCAAACTCTTTCTTTAAAAGAAAATCCACTGCGCTATTCAAGTTAAAGGGAAAGCCGGGCGGCCTGCCCACGCCCAATCTTCTATCCAAATAAAAACAACGCGGACATTCAATAAACAAATCAATCTTTGAACGGCTGAGTTTAAACGGCTCTTCCGCTGAAGGATCAAAAATATTTTTTGCTCTTGAAGAATTGTAATATTTGGACATTTATTTAAAAAATACGTTTACTTTCCTTCCAACATTTTTCTAATATCATCCAATTGAGATCTTACGTCTTTTAATTCATGCATAATCCTAGTGTCATCTTCAAATTCGTGCATCAAGTCCTGCTCCTCAGTTTCAACTATCCTGTCCACCAATTTCTTTTCTCTTTTATTTCCGGAAATAATTATTTCGTTTCCGATAAAAGAAGAAATGAATGTGCCAATAGCTAGCAGCAGCGTAGCTCCGACAACGATTGAGACATAGCTGTCTTGTAAAAATGGAATTTCATCGGCTGCGTGCCAAATGCCGCGCCAAAAAAGAATTATACCCGCTCCCGTCAAAAAAGCATAAAAGATTGGACTATGGCTTAGCTTTATTCTATTCATGTCTTCAAACCTGTCAAAGAATTTATAAATTTTTTTAAACATTATAATGATGCAAAATTAGTTATTTTTAAAAAGATTTCTGGTATCTGTCATAGTCGGACCTTTTTGTTTCATATATAATGATTTTTTTCTTTTGCTGTACGGATTTTCTGCGGGCGAAGTCAGCGGACTTACGGCGATTTGGCAAATATACATTCCCGGATATAAAGCCACGGCAACGTTCGATTGGTTGCTGATTTCCAGAGTAATTGTGCCTTCAAAGCCCGGATCTACAAATCCGGCCGTGTGCACCAATATTCCCATTCTCGCCAAAGAACTTTTTCCTTCCACGGTAACAACAATATCATCGGAAACTTTTACATATTCGGCTGTGCTGGCTATAATAAAACTTCCAGGATGCACTATAAACGGTTCGTCCTTTTCTAATTTTATTGTATCCATAAAATGCGCCGGAATAGGCTTTTTGGTATCCAAAAGACTGAATTTATCAATTCGAAAAACCTTGAATTCGTCAGCTAGTTTAAGGTCGATGGATGCCGGGCCGATTTGATCGGCCGCTAACCGCTGCGCAAAGCCAAGTTTCCCTTGTTTTATTAATGTTTTTAGATCTTTATCTGAGTAAACCATTTTGTGTTTTTTACTTTTAATACTAAGTTTGTACATTAAATTATAGCATTTTTTTGCATAAAAAAACGTACCAAAAAGACGGAAAGTTTGCATATTTTACAAATAAACCCTCCGGCCCGTGGCAATTAAAATTTCTCGTTTTGCTTTCTATTAAAGGCAATAGCGGATCTATGCGCCTCGTTTCTTACGGCCTGAAATATTTTTTTAGAAGCAACCAGCAAATCCTTGTTTGATTTTTTGGCGTTGGCGATTATCAGCTTATCTTCGCCATAAGCACTAGCGCTATGTCCGCCGATTTTAGCCAGTCCAACTATGGGAATAGCAATATTTTTGCGGCTTAAAACTTCCTTTGCGGCTCTTACCTGATTAAGACCGCCGTCTACAAATAATATATCCGGAAAATTCCATTCCTTGTGATTAAACCTTCTTTCTAAGACCTCTCTAAGCATATCTGTATCGCTGTAATTTTTTCCTTCTTTGAGGTTTTTTATCTTAAATAACCGGTATTCCGCAGGATTTTTTTCGCCGTTTTCAAAAACCACCATGGCACTAACGGGATTTCTGCCGGATAAATGAGAAATGTCGTACCCCTCTATCCTTCCAAATACACCATCTCCTTTTTGGATTCCAATCCTTTCGCTTTGCTGAAGCAGGGCAATATCGGCAACATGTTCCAAGGCCGCGATCTTTTCCGGATTATCTTTTTTTAAACTCTTCAGCAATCTTTTCTTTTGTCCGCCAAAAAACAAAGCTATATTATCTATGTTCTTTTTATAATCTTTTTTGGAAATTGCGCCTATACACACTCCCGGACACAATCCTATCTGATAATCAAAGCACGGTCTGCCCTGGTTGGGCTGGCATTTTCCAAAAGGAAAAATTTTTCTTACCAATCCCAAAGCTGTTCTAAGTAAACGATAACTCTGATATGGGCCAAATATTTTAGCCTTTCCTGCCCCAAATTTTTGCAGCTCTCTGCCGCGTACAGTTAAAATTTTTGGATATTCTTGTCCTGACTTGTCCCGAGCCTTGTCGAGGGAGCTTGTCGAAGGATTGGTAATAACTAGGTAATCAAATGACTTATTGTCTTTTTCCTGAACATTATATTTAGGCCAATATTTTTTTATTAAATTGGCTTCCAAAATAATAGCCTCTAAAAGAGTTTTCGTTTTCTGGTACTTTAATCCCCTTGCCGCCAAAACCATTTCCGAAATGCGCGGATCTTTCGTTCTAAAATAGGTGGCAATTCTTTTTTTAAGCGATCCAGCGCGGCCTATATATATAGGCTTTCTGTTTCCATCTAAATAAAAATATACGCCCGGAGAATTGGGAAACGTCTTGGAAATCTTTTTTATTTTTTCATAAACAGTTATTGCCATATTGCTTCTATATTACTCATATCCCGTTAAAAATCAAAACAAAAGGCGGCTTTTCACAAAGCCGCCTCGAGGATTTTATAAAAATCCACAAAGTCTACTCAGGTCTGCCAAAAATAGCCAAATGCCTATTTTTGTACCTGTCGTCGTCGGTTACTTCTATTCCCCTGAATTCCTCCGGAAGCTCAAAGCGTTTAGCCGCTTCTTCGTTCGGAAATTCTACTTCCAAAATAACCAAGCCATATAATGATCCCTCAAATGCGTCGATCTCAAAGACAAGATCTTCTGAAGCATTAATTG
>JAJYZL010000013.1 GCA_021799965.1 bacterium
AAAATTTTGGAAAACAATCGACCTAATAGCGGTAACCGTGGGACCGGGATTAGAGCCAGCGCTTTGGGCGGGCATCACTTTCGCTGAAGAGCTCGCAAAAAATATTAAAAAACCCTTAATCGGCGTTAATCATATGGAGGGTCATCTTTTTGGTTTTTTGCTAGCCCAGCCAACTCCAAAATTAAAATTTCCAACTATTGGACTGGTGGTAAGCGGAGGGCACACCGTTCTTCTAAAAATGAAAAGTTTAACCAAGTGGGAAAAACTCGGAGAAACAGTCGACGATGCCGCCGGCGAAGCTTTTGATAAAGTCGCCAGGATTTTGGGATTGCAGTACCCGGGCGGACCGGAGATTGAGAAACTTTCTAAACAAGGAAATCCAAAAGCAATAGCATTCCCCCGCCCAATGCTCAATCAACATAACTACGACTTCAGTTTTTCCGGATTAAAAACTTCGGTGCTTTATTATTTACGCGACAATCCGAAATCCAACAAAGCTGACATTGCCGCCTCCTTCCAACAAGCCGCAATAGACGTGCTTACTAAAAAGGCAATGAAAGCAGCGGAGGAATTTTCCGCCAAGTCAATAATTTTATGCGGCGGAGTGGCATGCAATAAAACACTGCGTGAAACAATTAAATCCGAAGCTGAGAAACACGGATTAAACTTTGTCGCCCCAGAAATGAAATTCAACACAGACAATGCTGCGATGATCGGCGCCGCCGCATATATTCATTCTTTAGCCAAGAAAAAACCCCTTAAAATAGAAGCTGATTCAAATTTAAATTTATAATCAAATCATCTATAATAACGTAATGAATAAAGAACTCTCTTCGCAATACGACTCCAAGCAAATTGAAGACAATATTTATAAACTCTGGGAAGAATCTGGTTATTTTAATCCCGACAATCTACCGGCCAGACACAAAAAGCCATTCACCATCATAATGCCTCCGCCAAATGCCAACGGCTCGCTTCATATTGGCCACGCTCTTTTTGTAACCCTAGAAGACATAATGATCCGTTATCAGAGAATGCAGGGTAGAAAAGCGCTTTGGCTTCCGGGCGCAGACCACGCCGGATTCGAAACACAAGTTGTGTACAACAAAAAACTAGAAAAAGAAGGCAGATCTTTCTGGGATATGCCCCGTGAACAGCTTTATAACGAAATAAAAGATTTCACTTTGGCCAATAAAAAATACATGGAGGGTCAGCTTAAAAAACTCGGCGCCAGCTGTGATTGGTCCAGAGAAAAGTTCACTTTAGATGAGAGCATCAAAGAAGTTGTAAATGAAACATTTGAAAAACTTTATAACGACGGTTTGGTTTACCGCGCTGAAAAGCCGGTCAATTGGTGTACCAAACACCAAACCACGCTTTCTGATCTGGAAATAAAATACGAGGAAAGAGCAGATAAGCTTTACTATATAAAATATAAACTTGCCAACTCGGAAGAATATATTGAAGTGGCTACTACCCGTCCGGAAACCATTCCGGCAGATATTGCCATTGCTGTCCATCCAAAATCTAAATGGGCAAAATATATCGGAAAAAAAGTTGTTAATCCCCTTACCAAAAAAGAGATCCCTGTATTGTCCGACATGGCGGTTGATCTGAACTTTGGAACCGGGGCTTTAAAGATCACACCCTTCCACGATGCGGTAGACTTTGCGGTTTGGCAAAATCATAAAAGCGAAATAGATATTCAGCCATTTTCAGTTATAAATCAATACGGAAAAATGACCGAGGAAGCCGGACCTGAAATGGCGGGAATGAAAGTAAAAGAAGCCCGTGAAAAGTCCGTTGAGCTTTTACGGCCTAATTTCGTGAAAGAACCTGAGGATTATAAACACCAAGTTTCTGTCTGTTATAAATGCGGCACTATCATTGAGCCAAGGATAATGATGCAGTGGTTCATTCGCATGACGGAGAAGCCTCATGCTCAAAATCAAAAATCAAAAATCAAAAATCAAAATGTTGAAAAATCCCTAAGAGATTTGGCAGTCGATGCCGTTAAATCTAAAAAAATAAAATTCATTCCAGCCAGATTTGAAAAGATATTTATGCACTGGATGAAAAATCTGCACGACTGGAACATTTCCCGTCAGATCGTCTGGGGAATTCAAATCCCCGCATGGTATTGCCAAGATATGGCAAATGAAACTTGCAAGAAAAACAACGGCGTGATCGTCAGCGTAAAAAATCCTGAAAAATGCCCGCACTGCGGTTCGGCTAATTTAAAACAAGAAACAGATGTGTTTGATACTTGGTTCTCTTCCGGACAATGGCCATATGCCACACTGATGACCACAAAGCCCGGTGATTTTGAGAAATATTATCCGACAGACGTGATGGAAACCGGTTGGGATATTTTATTCTTCTGGGTCGCCAGAATGATCATGTTTGGGCTCTATCGTACCGGAAAAATTCCGTTCAAAGACGTTTACTTGCACGGCTTGGTCCGCGATAAAGAAAGACAAAAAATGTCTAAGTCCAAAAACAACGTCATCAATCCCCTGGAAGTTGCGGAAGTTTACGGAACCGATGCCGTCCGCATGGCGCTTATCGTAGGAAATACCGCCGGAAACGATCCAATCATTTCCGAAGATAAGATCCGCGGCTACAGAAATTTTGCCACAAAAATTTGGAACGCTTCCAGATTTGTTCTGATGAATTACAGAACGATCGATGCCAAGCCGAAGCTTACCGCTAAAGACAAGAAAAATCTGAAAGACTTGGAAACTGCTAAGAAAAAAATAGCAAAATATCTTGATAAGTATGATTTTAATCATGCTGCCGAAACCGCTTACCATTATTTCTGGCACACTTTTGCCGACAAGGTTATTGAAGAATCAAAACCGCGCATCAGGCCGGAAAATGAAAATTTAGCCGATGCCGCCGCCGCGCAAGAAACACTGATAAAAATTCTTGAGGAATCAATGAAGTTTTTACATCCGTTTATGCCATTTATTACTGAACAGATTTACCAGATCCTTCCAACAACAAAAGAAAAATCCTTGCTGATGGTGGAAGAGTGGTAGTAGTATAATTAATTTATGGATTATTGGCCGCTGATATTAGGTCTCATTCCCTCCATTGCATGGCTGATCTTTTATTTGAACGAGGATAAAAAGCCGGAATCTTTAAAAGTTATATTTATTGCTTTTCTGACCGGTGGACTGACCACGATCGTGGTGCTTATGCTGCAGATAGTTATTAATAAGGCCTATCTTCGTATTGGAATCCAAGATCACAGCCCCCTTTCATTTTTGATCCTAGCAACACTGGAAGAAGTTTTTAAATTTTTAGGTGTTTATTATGTTATAAGCAAGCGTCGGGAATTTGATGAACCGGTAGATGCCATGATTTATATGATCACCGCATCGCTTGGTTTTGCCGCAGTTGAAAATATAGCAGCAAATTTTAACACCAGCCTTCCCACAGCCCTGGAAACCACGACGCTAAGGTTTTTTGGCGCCACGCTTTTGCACACGCTCAGCTCCGGGCTTGTCGGTTACTACTGGGCAAAATCAATTCTTGCCAATAAGAAAAAAATGCTTGTTTTTGGATTGGGGCTCGCAACTTTATTGCATGCAACATTCAACTATCTTATAATGAGATATGAACCTATCGTAATTCCAACGATATTTCTTATCACCCTAGCAATTTTCATTCTCCATGATTTTGAAAAATTGCAAAAAACATAAATAAAATAAAATTAAAAAAATGGATCAAGACGACAAAAAATTTTTTGAAGAATTAGCTGGTGCCAGCTCCGAAGAGCCAAAAAATGTAGAGGTTTCGGAGGAAGAGGAGGGAGAGGGAGAAGAAGAAAAAGAAATTACTACCAAAACAGCAGCCGGAAAAGTTAAAAAAATAAAGCCGGTGGCAGAAGAAGCTGAGGCTGAGAAAGATGATGATATTTTTGAGGAGGGTGAGGGTCAGCTCACAATTGATGTATATCAAACTCCCGATGAAATAGTAATTGAATCAACCATAGCCGGCGTTAAGCCCGAAGATTTGGATATCGCTATTACCAATGAAAAGGTTACCGTACACGGCAAAAGAGAGAAAAATGAAAAATAAAAGACGAGGACTATTTCTACCAAGAATGTTATTGGGGAAAGTTTTCACGAGAAATAATACTTCCTCAAGAAATTGACGCAGATAAAGCCGTCGCTTCACTGAAAAACGGAATTCTCACGATACACCTTCCAAAGTTGAACCGTTCCAAAACCAAGAAGCTAAAAATAAAATTTGATTAATAAAAAAAACTGCCGGCCTAAGCCGGCAGTTTTTTTTATTTTTCCAAATCTAAAGTTTCATCTATTCTTATTTGTTTTACAAATTCCGGAATGTGACTAACAAGAATCATTGCACCGTCAAACTTGTTCAGCGCTGCAGCAATTATTGGCAAATGACGAAAATTTATATGATTAGTTGGCTCATCCAAAATTAACAAGCCCGGTCTCTGTAAAACAAGCTGAGCAAAAGCAACTAAACCCTTCTGTCCCTCGGATAAATTACCGATCTTGGCCCTCATCATATCGCCTGTTATTAAAAATCCTGCTGCCATAGAACGGACGTAGTCTTCATCTCTTTTTTCCATAGCATTAATCAAGGTGTTATAAACCGTTTCTTCAAAATCCAGAGTGGAAAAATCTTGTCTATAATAGCCAACCTTAACTCCCGGGGTTATTATATTACCCTTTGTTTTTCCTAAAACCAAGGACTCAAGAAGCGTGCTTTTTCCGATTCCATTCGGACCGCTAACTAACCAGTGCTCACCCCTTTTTATAGAAATAGCTTTCTTGCGCGCAGACTTTTTATGATCTTTAAAAGTATCAAAAGACGCTATGTGAGCCACCTCGCCTATCAAATCGGGCTGGGCGGGAATAACAAAACTCCTAATCGGCTTATCCTCCTTTCTAACATCCACCATTTCTTCTTCAAGCTCTTCCGCTTTTTCCCTCATACGCTTAGCCACCAGCCTCATTTGTCCGCCCTTATTAGCAAAAAAATTAGCCTTTTCTTTGTTTGCCTGAATAATCGCCGCCAATCTTGAATTCTTAATATTTTCTCTTTCTATGCGTACAGAAATTTCCGCCACCACATCAAGATAATTTCCCCAATATTGCTCAACCTTATGAGTAAATACATCCAAATATAGAACTCCGTGGGTAAATGCATTAAGAAAATCGGCATCGTGCGAAATAACCACGCATGTTTTTTTATAATCAATAAGAAATTTTGTCAGATGAGCAATTCCTACTTTATCAAGATTATTGGTCGGTTCGTCTAATAAAAGAATGTCCGGGTTTTGGATTAGGGCCGAAGCCAAAAGTAATCGCGCCTGCTGGCCGCCAGAAAACGACCTCACAATTCTATCGTGCGGAGCATTTAAATTTACAACTTCACAAACATCATCAATGCGTGGATCAATATTGTATATTTTTTTAGAAAATCTTTTTTCAAAAAATTCACGCACGGTCAGATCCAATTCATCTCTGGGAATTACTTGCTGAGCGGTAGCTATAGTAACGCCGGGATTAATACTGATCTTCCCTGATTCCGGCTGCAAAACTCCGGTGATAAGCTTAAAAATGGTGCTTTTTCCCGATCCGTTTTGACCCATGATGGTTATTTTTGAGTGCTTACGAATAGAAAAATCAACCTCGCTGAGTATAGGGTTGCCATATTTATATTCGAAAGAAACTTCGTTAAATCTTAATATAACCTGATCTTGCATGATAATTTTATTTTAATGGTCAGAGTGGTAATACTAACTCATATAAGACCACTTATGCAAGAATTTTACCAGATTGCATTACAGAAATTAAAATCCAGTAGGGATTGACTAACTGCAGCTAAAGTAGTTAAGTAATGATATAAGAAGTTCTTTAAAATTTAAATTCAAGAATATGCCATAAGGAGGGGTTATGAATCTCGGGAAGGTGGGAATTATTTTTAATGGCGGCGGCTTTACCGGCGCCTTCAGCGTAGGATACATAAAAGCGCTATGGGAACGCGGCATTCGCCCGCAACATGTTCAGGGAATTTCAGTCGGCGCCTTAAACGCCGCAAAAATTCTGGAATATGAGAGCGCCAAAGAACTGGAAAAGATTTGGTTTGAAATAGAAAAAGCCAAAGCTTCAACGGTTTTTAACTGGAAGGATATACCTCAGAACGTCTGGAAAAAATCACCTTCGTTGTTTAGCAGTAAAGGCCTTTGGGACATTATCCAGAAATTGGATATGGAGAAGATAATAAATTCTCCCGTGGAATTGCAGATAGTAACCTGCAATGAAACCAAGGGTGAAAAAGAAGTCTTCTCAACCAGAGACCAAAGATTCATAAAAAATCCCGGACTTTTTAAGCAGATTATCCTAGCATCTGCTTCAATTCCAGGGGTTTTACCAAGAGTAAAAATCGGCGAAGACTATTATTCCGACGGAATATATTTTTCGCTCGAACCGATGATACAAACCGGGTGCGACACAATCTTTCTCTTCCTGAATGATCAGTATATGGAAGAAAATCAGCGCTGGGATGAAAGATTGTTCAATATGAAAAACTTCCTCTACGAAGAAGTGGTTTCGTTCAAGATACATGAAGTTCTCAGAGAACATCCAGACTTCAAGTTGGAAAACAGCACACTGGAAGAAGCCAGGTTTGTACCCCCCATTCTGAAAAAGATAGAAAAAATAAGACAGCGCATAAGAAGTGTGGCGTCTGCCATAGTAAACGGCGACGACATAAACTTCGTTCCGCACAGATTAATAATCCTGAACACACGAACTCCCATATCAACACTGCATGCAACAGCGTTTGAAGTTGGAGATATCAAAGCCGCCATTGAACAGGGCTACGATCAAGCCTCGGTTCTTTTGAAAAAGCTCGGAATAGATTAAAACTAAACCGTCCTGATAATTATCAGGACGGTTTTTAAATTACTTTTCTATTTTGTGATGTTCCTCGTGATGATGCTCTTCGTGACCATGGGATTCAACCGGTTCTCCCTTTTTGCTAAACACGTATAAATATAATATTTCCAATATACCCACCGTGTTTATCACCAGTAAAGCCACAAACCAAGGCTTACTGCCTTTTCTTGCCGCTTTCCAAAGCGCCAAACCCTTCCAAACCAAGCTCCACATAATTAAAAGCAATAAACTAAAGCTGCCCATACCATCACCCAAACCCATCATAGGATAAAAATTTTGCCAATGCATAAATTAAATAAATTAATTTAAAAAACGACCTTTCCAACTTAATTATACAATAACTAATTTTAATTTGTGCCCGGGGCCGGAATCGAACCGGCACGCCTTTGAGGGCGGCAGATCTTAAGTCTGCTGCGTCTGCCAGTTTCGCCACCCGGGCAGTAAATAAATTCTAATCTATTTAATTAAATTTTCAATGAATGAGGCCTGGGCCGGAATTGAACCGGCGCATAGCTCTTTTGCAGAGAGCTGCCTTACCACTTGGCTACCAGGCCAAAGATCTATTAAATTTTATTCTATTTTTCGCTTTCCAGCAAAGCTTTTTCCACAGCTGCCGCATTTTTAAGGCCATAATCGATCCTAAACATTATTTCCGGCATAGGCCTTATATTCAACATACGACCAAGTTTGAACTGCAGATTTTTCTTAAATTTATTAAGTATTTCTAAAACCCGTTCAGATTTTTCTGAAGGCAAAACACTGAAATTAACAGTCGCGTGTTCTAATTCGTCGTTCACATCTACGTCCGTGATAGTAACTAAAGCTCCCGGGAATTCCAATTCCCTTTCTATCATCATTCCTAACTTTTCTCTGATCAAGCTACTGATTCTCTGCGGTCTGTGAAATCTCATATATGTTCTATTATCTCAAAATCAAATGATATTCCGGCTTAATTTCAACCTCTGAGGTAATAAGAAGCCCACATTCTTTCCCGGCTGGCACGCTCGTTACATCTTTTTTAGATTCCTGCAAATTTATTATTTTACCGATTCCGATCTTCTCTCCCTTATATTGAATTTCTAAGGAAACATTATTTTTTATCTCTCCGCTGACAACCCGTCCTCCAACTATCTGCTTACCGGCTTTTTTACCGAATGTAGCCAGCACCTCCAAATCTCCAACCATATCTCCAGAACTCAGACAAGTAAAATAACTTTGAATGGCCTCAACTAATTCATAAATAATTTCAGATGTTATTATTTCTATTTTATTATCTTTCGCCATATTTTCAGCGGCCCTATTAGCTCTAACACGAAATCCCAAAACAATAGCTCTCATAGCAATAGCATTTTTAATGTCATTATCACCTATTTCACCGACTCCCTCCTCAACGATCTCTATGGCATACTTTTCTTTCATCGGTATCTTCTTAACCAATTCAGACAATGCCTCAAGAGAACCGGAAACATCTGCTTTCAAAATAACTTTCACAACACAATCACCTTCTAATTTACAAAACTGACCGCGAATAACCGGACAAGTACTCTTCGCGGTTATTTTCTTTAATTCTTCTTCGGAGAACTTACCGGCAATAAATTCTTCTCCTGTTTTTGGCAAAGTTTCAAAGCCGATAATCACTGCCGGACTGGACGGCTCTAATAAATCAACTTTCTTGCCTAAAAAGTTCTCTAAAATTTTTATTTTTCCTTTTGTGGTTGCGGTAGCAATCGCATCGCCGGATTTTAATTTACCATCCTTCAAGATGACGCTCGTAGTAAAGCCTCTTTGTTTATCTTTCCTGGATTCCAAAACAACTCCGCTTGCGTTGGCATTTGGATCATATGTCAATTCTTCCATTTCGGCCGTAAGTAAAATTAAATCTAAAATATCATTAATGCCTTCACCGGTCTTTCCGGAAACTCCCTGAAAACTTATATTACCGCCAAACCCTTCCAATAAAACATTATTAGCTGCCAGATCGGTCTTTACCCTATCAATGTCAGCGGCCGGCTTATCAATTTTAGTAATAGCAACTACGAACGGAGTTTGGGATTCCTGTAAAACTTTAATTGACTCTTTAGTTTGCGGCTTTACGCCTTCATCCGCAGCCACAACCAAAATAGCAATATCGGCAAGCGCCGCTCCGCGCACGCGCATCTTGGAAAAAGCTTCGTGTCCAGGAGTATCTATGAAGGTGATCTTTTGCTTATTATGTTCAATTTCATAAGCACCGACTGATTGAGTAATGCCACCGGCTTCTTTAGCGGCTACATTTGATTTTCTTATATAATCCAAAAGGGTTGTCTTGCCGTGGTCCACGTGTCCCACAACCACAACTATCGGAGGACGTTTTTGTTTATTCTGATTTTCGCTCATTATTTACTAAAAATAGCCCTAAAATGAACAAAAGTAAATGGTGTCACTGTGTTAAAATATTCATATTATGTTTTATGTCTATATTTTAAAAAGTTTAAAAGACAAACAAACTTATATAGGATCAACGACTGATCTAAAAAGAAGGCTAGAAGAACACAATTTTGGAAAAGTTGCTTCAACTAAACCGCGATTACCAATTAAGCTGCTATATTATGAAGCTTACTTTTCAGAAAAAGACGCTCGCCACAGAGAGCATAATTTGAAATTAAAATCCCGAGCCTTTGTTCAGCTAAGAAAGAGACTTGAAGATACGCTAAAAAACGTATAATATTTAACTAACAAAAATAAAACCGGTTTATTTGACGAAGGTTATGGCACATCTAATAAAGAGGCGTGCCTCCACACCAAATAAAACT
>JAJYZL010000014.1 GCA_021799965.1 bacterium
AAAATAGATCATGCTGAAGAAAATAACATTGATATTCCTTATAATTTTTGCGGCCATAGTTTTGGCGATATTCGGAGCAAGCTTTTTATCTGCAAAAAATACGATCAGCTTGCAGCAGGGATCGTCTCAGCCTCTCGCAAGCGCCAGTACTGCAACTCAAACAACCAAGCCCTCTTATACTGCCGTTGAAGTAGCTAAGCACGCATCTGCAAACGATTGCTATCTGATAATCAATAATAAAGTTTACGATGTTACATCTTATATTTATCAGCATCCAGGCGGTCCAGATAAAATAATTTCAAATTGCGGAAAAGAAGTCACCGGAATTTTTGCCGCCATCCATTCCAATTTTGCCTGGGATCTATTAAAAAAATACTATATCGGCGATCTCGTGATAAAATAAAATATATAATATTAATCTTGTATGGAATACCCGATTCGTTTAAATAAATATCTGCGGGATATGGGACTGGCTTCGCGCAGAGAATCAGACCGGCTTATTGAAAGCGGCCATGTTTTGGTAAATGGAAAAAAGGCCCAGCTGGGAACAATGGTAAACGAAGGCGACGACGTTTCGGTGCGCGAGGGTGTTATGAAAGAAATGATCTATCTGGCATATTACAAGCCGTGGGGAATTGCTACGCAGGGACTCAAGGGTCAGCCGAGCGTTATAAATGAATGGCAGCCAAGAGGTCTTTTTCCGGTTGGGAGATTAGACAAGGAATCCGAAGGTTTGCTCATTTTAACCAACGACGGCAGGATAACTTCCAGGCTTTTGGGCGACGAAGAAACTTTTGAAAAAGAATATATCGTGGAAGTGAGAGAAAAATTGCGCAGCGGTATTCCGGCTATTTTTGAAAAGGGGATGCAGACCGATCTTGGCCAGCTTCTTCCGGCGCAGGCAAAAATTTTGAACGATCACCGGCTGAATATTATTCTTCACGAAGGTAAAAAACATCAGATCCGCGTAATGCTTAGCGAGCTTGGCTACACCGTTTCTTTATTGAGGCGTGTGCGCATAGGAAACATAAGGCTTGGCAATCTAACTCCGGGTCAAACCAGGAATCTCAACAAAAAAGAGGTGGATCTATTATTTTCCTAATAAATTTTATTTAAATATGCAAAATTACGATTGGTATCAGCAATTAAAAAAGCCGTCCTGGGCGCCTCCGGCATATCTTTTCGGTCCCGTGTGGACTTTTCTTTATATTCTAATCGCCGTTTCCTTCGGCAAAGTTTTTTTGATGGCGTGGCAAGATCAGATCGGTTTCGCGGTTGCATTACCCTTCATTCTTAATTTGATCTTCAATTTTTCTTTTACGCCGATTCAGTTTGATTTAAAAAATAATATTTTAGCTGCCGCCGATATTCTCTTAGTCCTTGGCACGTTGATCTGGGGAATAGTTGTTATTTATCCGTTTTCTTTGTGGGTGGTTTATGCGCAGATCCCATATATTTTGTGGGTTTCATTTGCTACTGTTTTACAATTGACCGTCACTTATTTGAATTTTGGAAAAAAGTTAGCGCCTATCTTTGGATCGCAGATCAAAAAAGAAATAACGAATTTTTCAACAGGTGAAAAATATGAAATGTTGGGTGGTGCGGATATGATTTTTTCTGATGATGATATCAAAAAAATAACAAATATATGTTCACAAAAAAATGCGTATGACATTTTATTTAAAAAAAGGCTTGATGGTAAGCCATATACAGAAGAAGATGCCCGCAGTTTTGTGAAATGGATCAAGGAGGGGTGGACCGATCAAACTCATTTTGTATTCATAATAAGAAAACAAGATTCAGAAATAATTGGCGCCATAGATATAAAAAGCCGCGATCTGAACAGGGCGGAAATTGGATATTGGGCTGATGAAAATTATCGGGGTTTTATGACTAATGCGGTTGTGGAATTGTGTTCACTTGCCAAGAGTGTTGGCTATGCCAAGCTTTTTGCCGGTGTTTTAGCTAGGAACGACAGATCGATCGGCGTATTAGAGCGTGCCGGATTTAAGAAAATAAAGGAAGACAAAAAAGACGGCGAAGACCATTTTCAATACGAAAAAACCCTTTATTAAATAGCTCGTTAAACCGCGTCATTAACTTGTTGGCATCTTAGTATTAGTTAAAACAAAAAAGAGCCCCGACTTTCGTCTGGGGCTCTTTTGTTAAAGAACTCTTACTCCTCTTTGTGTGCCGAAGCGGCGCCTACGAAGTAAGCGCGGGAATCGTCCCACCATGCCTGTATGCGGAGCCCATCCTCCTTGAAGGGTCCGACGGTGACGCGCCTTCCGCTTTCGTCCAGCTCGGCGCACCTGGCCATGCCTTCCGCGAACATCTTTTCTCCTGTTTTCAGGAAGTGTCCGAGGGTGGCGTAGACGGCCATGCGTACCTGTGCGGGATCGGAGTGCATTCCGAATCCGCTCAGCTGATCGACCCATTCTTCGTTGAACGAGTCATCTTCCGGATTTTTGCGGATGAGACACCAGCGTACCTCGCCTTCTTTCCAGAAGAACTTCTCTTTCTTAAACCACGGCGCCTTCTCAGAATTGCCGACGCTGAAAAGAGGCTTCAGCATTTTATTGCTGAGCATTTCCAGTATCGAAAGAGAGAAGACAGCTACCAGGACGTGCGTATCCTTGCACGCTCTGAGAGTGGCTTCCGAGAAGGGAACATCTTGCAGCGTGGCTATTTCGCTTCTGGTCGGACGGAGTTTGAAGTGCTCTATAGCATCTTCAATACCAAAGAAATTATTACCCATAATCTCTTTGGCGGCTTTCTGGCTCTTGGTCGGCTCAAAGACGCCGTTCCTGAGCACATACAGCATTTCTTCCGCTATTGCATTTCCTTTCGAGTCTATTACTCTTTGGGCGTCCTGCGGGAGCAGTCCGGCTTTTTCAAGTTTCATGAGAAGCTCATGCTCTTGATGTATGGACAGACTGCGCTTTTCGGGCGTTTTAGGAGCAAGAATCGACAGGACTAACCGGCTCACGATATTATTCATATCGCATACCTCCATGTGATTTTTGCTTTGTTAACGAACCTATATATTATGCCAAATATTTAGATATAAGTCAATCCCGTGTATTTTGAAATATAACAAAGGAAAAACCCCGCATAAGCGGGGTTTTGGGACTATTTTGCGTAAAGGTCATTCAGCGTGCCTGGTGTCTGGACTTTCCAGTCCAGGGTTACTTCGAGAGAGCCGCGGTATATGAGCTTGAGCCACAGTTCGTGGAAGTCTTTGCGGCTTAAGCCGGAAAACTTCCTTTTCATCTGTCTGAACGCGCCCGTCTCCTTACGCGGTCTTTTGCAGATCGCTACCACTTCTTTTTCAAGTTCGTTCTCGGTCATAAAACCTCCTGTAAAGCTGCTATCCACCAATATAGTACTTCTTAAAATAAATGCAAGTTATGATATAATTAAATAAAATTGACAAGATAAATCATATGGAATCTACAAAAAACTCACCAAAGGAATTTTTTCTGCACCTTTTAGCAATAATTGCCTTATATATGAGCGCGGCAAGCTTGCTTACGCTTTTGTTTCAATATATCAATGTGCTGTTTCCGGATCCGCTCGCATATGCCAGCTACGATGGTATTGCCGGCGCGATACGTTATGCCATGGCATCGCTCATGATCGTTTTTCCGGTTTATATTTTTATTTCCCGGATGCTTTATAGGGAATATTTGGCAGAGCCGGAAAAAAGAGAGTATCGATTCAGGAAGTGGCTGGTTTACTTCACTTTATTCGCGGCGGGAATCACGATCATCATCGATCTGATCGTTTTAATTTATAATTTTTTGGGCGGAGATTTATCCAGCAGGTTTATTCTTAAGATATTAGTGGTTCTTTTGATAGCTGTTGTCGTTTTTTGGTATTACCGCAAAGATCTAAAAAATGCACTCAGCGTAAAGCAGGTCAGGGTATTGAGCTACGGCGTTTCAGCTTTTGTTCTACTGGCGATCATCTTTGGTTTTTTTACCGCCGGATCTCCGCTTAAAGCCAGGCTTTATAATTTTGACGAGAGAAAAGTGAGTGATCTCACAAATATCCAATATCAGATAATAAATTATTGGCAAAGAAAAGAGGTTTTGCCGGCCGCACTTAGTGATTTAACCGACAGCATCTCCGGATTTACTGCGCCGGTTGATCCGCAAAGTAAAATGGCATATGAATATCGTATAACAAATGCCCCTCTTCCGTCGGAATATAAAAATTTATCGTTTGCGTCTAAAATACAACCAGTTTATGAATCCTTTGAATTATGTGCAGAATTTAATTTGCCTTCTAATTTTGGACTTATTGGAAGAAGCGTGAATACTTACCCGGCTGGAGCTGTAAATGATAATTGGGATCATGCCGCCGGACGGGTTTGTTTTGAAAGGACAATTGACCCGGCGCTTTATCCGAAAATTAATAACGTCGCGCCGGCAAAATAATATTTAAAAAATGGACTTATTTAATGAATTAAAAGAAAGAGGGCTTGTTTTCCAGACTTCCAACGAAGAAGCCGTAAAAGAATATTTGGCAAAGAAAGGCGGACGCTTTTATATCGGCTTTGATCCTACTGCGGAAAGTCTGCACGTCGGAAGTCTTTTACCGATTACTTTCATTAAAAGGCTTGAGGCGGCCGGTCTAAAACCGATAGTGCTCGTTGGCGGCGCAACTGGTCTGATCGGCGACCCGAGCGGAAAATCACAAGAAAGGAATCTTCTGAACTTAAAAACCGTCAAGAAAAATGTATGCGGTCTGAAAAACCAGCTTTCTAGATTTTTTAATTTTGGCGGCATTTTGGGGGGCGGAAATGTAATACTGGTAGATAATTATGATTGGATAAAGAAAATATCTTTCATAGAAGTTTTGCGTGATTTCGGAAAGCACTTTACTTTGAATGAAATGATAAGCAAGGAGTCGGTGCAGAAAAGAATGGTGACGGGAATTTCTTTTACGGAATTTACGTATATGATCCTGCAGTCAATTGATTTCTTAAATTTATTCCAGAAATATAATTGCAAAATGCAGGTGGGCGGAAGCGACCAGTGGGGCAATATGACCGCGGGCATAGAACTTATCAGAAAAAAACTTGGAAAAGAGGGACTGGTTTTGAGTATGCCTCTGGTTACCAAGTCAGACGGCACAAAATTCGGCAAGAGCGAAGGCGGCGCGGTGTGGCTGGATGCCAAATTAACTTCGCCTTATCAGTTCTATCAGTTCTGGATAAATGTAGAAGATTCCAAAGTCGTTGAGTATTTGAAGTATTATACTTTCTTATCTTTAGATGAGATCAAAAAATTAGAAGAGGCTGTTGCAAAAGAGCCGCAAAAGCGCGAAGCGCAGAAAGCCTTGGCCGCCGAAATGACCAGATTTGTGCATGGCGATAAAGCCGTGGCTCACGCCGAAGATATTTCCCAAAAGCTTTTTTACGGAAAAGTGAAAGAACTGAGCAGGGAAGACGTGGAAGAGATTTTTTCTGGAACCAAAAAAGAAATTAAAGCGGCCGCTTCGTGGCCCGTCGCTGATTTTCTGGTGGAGGCCGGAGTAGTTGGTTCCAAGCGGCAGGCAAGAGAAGATGTGGAAAATAAAGCCATTGAATTAAACGGCGAAAAAATTTCCAGTTTGGAATATGCAATTAAAAAAGAAGATTCCTTGTTCGGCGCAGGATTTTTTGTGGTTAAAAGAGGAAAGAAAGATTATCATTTTGTAAAAATTTTATAAATGAACCAGCAATTATTAATACAAATATTTCAGGTAGTCATTTTGATTTTTTTGGTTATTGTGCACGAAGTGTCGCATGGCTTGATGGCATATCGCCTTGGCGACAACACCGCCAAAGATGCCGGGCGGCTTACTTTGAATCCGTTAAAGCACTTGGAATTTTTTGGATCATTTTTGGTTCCGCTTCTTTTTATAATGATGGGCAGTCCGTTCATTCTGGGCTGGGCAAAGCCTGTGCCGTTCAATCCGTATAATTTAAAAAATCCAAAGCGGGATATGGCCCTTATCGGCGCCGCCGGTCCCATTTCTAATTTTCTATTGGCAATTTTATTTGGAATAATAGCCCGTCTTTTAATGCTTATTCCAGCTGTCGCTTCAAGCGCTTTCGGAGGAACCGTGATTATGCTTCTCAGTATGATAATTTTTGTCAGCGTGCTTCTCGGGGTTTTCAATCTCATTCCCATTCCGCCGTTTGACGGATCAAGAATTGTTTTTGCGTTTTTGCACGGAGAGGCGGCTAGGTTTTGGATGCAATTGGAGCAGTGGGGAACGCTTCTTGTGATTCTGCTGCTTTTTGGAGGGCTGATGAATTTTATTTATCCGGTCATATTGTTTGTTTACCATTTAATCGCAGGTCCGGCGGCGGTTTTATAATTTTTCCAAATTCACTTTTTGGCCATTGCATAAATTTTTGGGAGTGGTGTAATTAAAGTATAAGCACATTAATAATTTCGCTTTTAAGGGAAAAATATCGGATGAGGGGGTAGTGTTATGAAGAGAGTAATTGTAGTGAGTATATTTTTTCTTTTGTCGTTTTCGGGCTTCAAACTTTCTTTTGGCGAAGAAGCTCCGGCCGTGCAGGCAGAAACCGGCGGAATGGGTGTCGTAAAAGCCGTAGACAGGCTGTTTATGATCCAAACCGTCCTGGCCTACATCGACGTCTCTTATTATAAGAAAGTAGATATGGATAAGTGCTTTGAGCAAATTATGAATGACGGAATATCTGCCTGCACCGATCAATATAGCTACTTTCTCAGCGAAAAAGAGGCGCAAAAAGAATCAATGGAAGATTCCGGTTTTTACCAGGGAATCGGCATTCAGTACGAAGTTAAAAAAGGAACGCCGACAATTACCTACATCTATTCTGATTCTCCGGCTGAAAAATCGGGGATGATGGCGGGTGATGTAATTACGGCTATTTCTCCAACCGGAGTTGATGCAGATTCTGTTTCGGTATCCGGCCTTGATTGGGGCGCCGTTTCCGTTCTTTTAGACGGAAAGGATTCAAATAAGAAGCTGGTTATTTTCGCGAAAAGAAAAAATAAACAGATTGTATTCCGGGTGAAAATAGGCACAATCAAAGATCCCTCGGTGTTCTTTGCGAAACTCGGCAAGAAGATAGGTTATGTAAAGCTTACCGGTTTCATAGATAATACCGAAGACGACTTCAGATTGGCGGTTTCCAGTTTCAGTCAGGCGGGCATAAAAGTTTTAATAATCGACCTCAGGAACAATCCCGGAGGATCGGTTGAGTCGGCTATAAATATTGCCAGTTTTTTCCAGGCAAATTCCGATCCGATCATATACACTCGCAGCAGAGACAATGCAGAAGTACCGATAATTCCTGATTCCGAAACTCCCGGTATTTTTAAAGACCTGAGGGTAATAGTGCTGGTCAATAAAAATAGCGCAAGCGCTGCGGAGATATTGTCGGGATGGCTCAAGGAAGAAAAAGGAGCCATCGTCATCGGCGAAACTACATTCGGCAAGGGTGTAATGCAAACGCTGTTTACTCTTCCCGGCGGAGCCAGGCTTCATCTGACTACCGATCAGTATTTTATCGGAAACAAAAGAGTGAACATCGGTAAGGTAGGAGTTCAGCCCACCATAAAAGTGAAACAGTCCGGCGATCCGAAAAGCAAGATCGACAATCAACTTCAGAGAGCGTACGACGAAGCCGGTAAGATAGTTAGTTCCTTAAAGTAGTCTTTTAAAAAAGCGCCCTTGGCACAATGTGTCGCCGGCGCTTTTTATTTTTTTAAAAAATATACCGCACACCGTGCTAAATGGGGTTGACGAAGAGGTGATTTATTTGATATATTATAAAAACTTGTTATAATAATTCAGTTATATAATATGCCGACAATAAGACAACTAATAAAAAAAGGAAGAAGCCCAAAAATTACTAAGACTAAGTCTCCGGCGCTTTTGCGTTATTTTAATTCTATTTTGAATAAACCAAAAAGAACCGCATCTCCTTTTAAAAGAGGTGTTTGCTTAAAAGTATTTACCACCACTCCAAAAAAACCAAACTCTGCTTTAAGAAAAGTTGCGCGTGTTCGTTTGACTAACGGCATGGAAGTCACCGCATACATTCCCGGCGAAGGACATAACTTGCAGGAACACTCCGTGGTAATGATCCGCGGCGGAAGAGTTAAAGATCTTCCTGGCGTTCGTTATCACATCGTAAGAGGCGTCTTGGATACCGGTGGCGTAGAAAGAAAGCAGCAGAGATCCAAGTATGGAGCCAAGCGTCCGAAATAATTTTAGTCAATTACGAATTTTTTAAATATTTATGAGAAAAAAGAGAAATTATAAAAGAGAGCACTTGCCGGATTTTAAATTCAATAACGTTGCTTTGGGCAGGTTCATTAATTATTTAATGGAAGACGGCAAAAAGGCTGTTGCCGAAAAGGTAATGTATGATGCTTTGGATATAGTAAAAGAAAAGACAAAAAGCGATCCTTCCGTAATTTTTGATAAAGCTTTGGAAAATGTCGCTCCGCTTGTTGAAGTCGGTACAAAGAGAATCGGTGGTGCGAACTATCAGATTCCGAAAGAAGTCAGGCCGGACAGAAAATTCACTTTAGCCAGCCGCTGGATTATTGAAGTCGCACGAAATAAAAAGGGCAAGCCTATGTCAGAGAGATTGGCCGAAGAGCTTATGTCTGCGGCTAATAACGAGGGCGCAGCTATCAAGAAAAAACAGGATACTCACAGAATGGCCGAAGCAAACAGGGCCTTTGCTCATTTTTCTAGATAATGCTCAGTTTTGAAGGAAAAGAAAAAGGACGGAGCGGTAAAGAGGAGTCTTTAACAGACAAGGTTAGGAAATTTTTTAAAGATTTTTTAAACCGGTCAGATGAGCCTGGAGAATTTTTGACCGAAGAAAAGAAGAAAAAAATAATAGTTGAGAGTAAAAATAATTTGGAGGCCTTGAGAGAATTTGAAAAAGACAGGAACAGCAAGTATCGTACAAATTCTCTGAGTGTTATAAATTGGGCAGAAGTTTTTCTTTTATCAGATGAATCCAGAGATGTTCCGGCTGATGAAAAAAAAGAATTGCTGCAAAAGATTGAAGATAGCAGGCAGAGGATACGAAAAGAAAAAGAATTAAAGTCGGGATTTACAAAAGAATTAGTAGATGAAGTTACAAATATAGTAAATGAAGTCGGTAAATATATTAAACAATAAATAAAACATATGGCTACACCACATTATCCGTTAGAAAAAACAAGAAACTTCGGAGTTGTCGCGCACATTGATGCGGGTAAAACCACAACCTCAGAGAGAATTCTTTTTTATACAGGAGTTTCACACAAAATCGGAGAAGTTCACGAAGGAGAAGCGGTGATGGATTGGATGGATCAGGAAAGAGAAAGAGGAATAACAATTACTTCCGCGGCAACAACTTGTTTCTGGGTTCCGAGCTATAGGCACGGCGATAAGCAATTTGAAAACCGTTTTAACGTTATTGATACTCCGGGGCACA
>JAJYZL010000015.1 GCA_021799965.1 bacterium
CCGCCAATATCAACTCTTAAATTAGAAGTGGGCTCGTCGATTGGCATTCTGGCGCCAAGCGCAGCTGCTAACGGTTCTTCAATTATAAATGCCTTGTTGGCTCCCGCGCCGATCACTGCGTCTTCAACTGATTTACGTTCAACTTCGGTAAGATTGCTCGGTACTCCAATGACGGCTTTATTGTAATTTAAAAAACCTGAAGACCCCCCCGTTTTTTTAAGTAAAGATCTCAACATTTCCTGCGTCATTTCAAAATCAGAAATAACGCCGTTAATTAACGGCCTGATGACCGTAATATGTAAAGGAGTTCTGCCTATCATCTTTTTTGCTTCTTCTCCAATAGCCACGATCTGTCCGGTCTTATTATTTATAGCTGCAATCGACGGTTCGTTGATAACGATGCCGCGTCCGGATAAATAAATTAAAGAGTTGGCTGTACCTAAGTCGATAGCGATATTTTTAGAAAAATAGTCAAATAATTTCATAGATTATATTTTAAATTAAAATTGGTGGAAAAACAAATCGTTTTTTATTAAAAAAGATTTATTACATCTTTAATGGTGATAGCAAAAAAAGCGGAAAAAAGAATTAAAAAGGCTAAGCCGTTTATTATTTGTTCGGTTTTTTGGCTCAACGAAGAACCTTTTATTTTTTCTATCAAAATTATCAGTAGCCAGCCGCCGTCTAAAATAGGAAATGGGAAAAAATTAAAGACCATTAGATTTATAGACAGCGTTGCCAGAAGCTGAAGCAGATAAATAAGGCCGGCTTTTGAGGCGGTCGAACCCATTGCGAATAAGCCAACTGGTCCGACTAAGTTTTGAAAAAAAGACCAGTCGGTAAATATTTTAATGATTAGAGTTAGATAGCTAGTAAAATAAAAACTAGTCATTTGCAAAGAAAGATTCAAGCTTTTAACCGTACTTTGCCAAAAGCCGGTTTTTTGAACTCCAGTTTCGCTATAATATATGCCTAAATATTCTCCTGTTTTCGATCTTTCTGGCGGCAAAACTATATTTATTTCTTTTTCAGTCCCATCTCTTTTAACGGTAAAAGATGTCTCTTTTCCTTTATTTTCATCTAAATACTTATTAAATTCATCGGCATTATTGAAATTTAAGATTAAATCGCCTTTTTGTATTCCAGAAACATACGCTAGACTGTTTGGTTGAATATCTTCAACTAGAATTGATTGCGGGATACCAATAGACATAACCAGACAAAGCAATGCCCAGCCTAATAGAAAATTAATAATTACTCCGCCGGATATAATGAGAGCCTTTTTATAAAATTTTTGGCGTATAAAACTAGTTTCTTCAGGCAGACCCTTTCTTTCTGTTTCTGGCCGTAAACCATTTATTTTTAAAAATCCCCCCCAAAAGATCCAATTTATACTATAAAATGTTTTACCTATCTTTTTACCCCAAATTCTGGGTGGAAAGCCCAAACCAAATTCTTCTACGGCTACACCAAAAATTTTGGACATTAAAAAATGACCAAATTCATGAACGATTACCACTAAGGAAAGTCCGAGAAATACCAATATGCTCATAGATCTTAATTAGAATAGCTTAAAAATTAATAAAAATAAAATTGATTTTTTAAATAATACGGTTTATTATATAGCCAGTTTCTTTTAGATGGTATTTTAGGAGGGAAACGATCATGGCTGACACAAAAAACAGCATAGAGAGGTTCCTGGGAACGAAGATCGTGCTTCACTTCAAGACAGAAGTATCTGAAGAAATGGGAGACGGATTACTTATTTCTGATGGAGAAAAAGTCCATATCTGGACGGGAAAAGTAACGGAAGACGGAAAAAACTTTCTGATCCCTACCACGTCTGTAAGAGAGCTTGACGTTAAGGATCTGAAAAAGGCTACGTACAGAAACGTAAAAAACGGAAATTTCGAAACGCTTCGCTTCTAAAATAAAAGCCCCGGTTTTAAAACCGGGGCTTTTTATTATTCTAATATTTCTTTAAGTTTTCCCTCCAAAATCTTATCAACTTCCACGTTGTATCTATCAATTACTTTTTGCACCTCTTCTTTTTTCTTAAATGCCATATCTTCGGAAAACTTTTTATCGTCTTCCATTCTTTTTACTTCCCTATTGGCTTCGTCGCGCGCTCCTCTGATTTTAATCTTTGTTTCTTCCGTTATCTTTTTAATAACTTTTTCCAATTCTTTACGTCTTTCTTCGGTTAATGAAGGAAGATTTATTCTTATCGTATTTCCGTCTATATTGGCTGTAACTTTTAAGGTAGATTCCTCGATAGCCTTAGCCGCGGCATTAACTACGCCTTTGTCCCAAACAGATATATTAATTTCTCTTGGCGGGACGACGGATATAGAACCAAGGGCTTTGATTGGCGTCATTTGGCCAAAATATTCAACTTTTATATCCTCCACCATACGCGGCGAAGGCCTGCTTCCTCTTATAGTTTGAAATTCCGTTTTAATAAATTCCAAAAATGTTTTTAGCTTATTTTCAAGCGCTTTTATAATGTCCATTTTATAAATATATTTTAGATTGCTTCAATTTGTAATCGTTTGTTAACATTATAGCTTTTTATCAGGAAAAATCTATTCAGAAGGGATTTTATCTGCTGGCGATTTTTGACGGGATCTTTTCTTAGTTTGATTAACAATATATTAAAAAATTCATCTAAGATTTCAGGGTGTTCTTTTTGTTCCTCTACTAAGTTTTTAATTATTTGTGATCGTATATACCCAGAAGATCTTAAAAATTTTTCGGCTTCTAATTCGATCCTGGCCATATCCTTGTTATTTACTATATTCAGCGCCATACCGGGTCTTCCTGAGGCATTTTCGGCTATTTTGATGGCTTCCTTATTGTCTATCTTCATATTTTTGGCTAAAAATTCCACGATTTCTTCATTTGATACCCTACTAAAGAATATTTTATTAAGCCGGGAAACTATTGGTGGCAACAAATTGTCGACATTATTCGCTATCAAAATGATCAAGGCGTGTTCCGGCGGTTCCTCCGTTATTTTTAAGATCGCATTCTGAGCTTCGGCGGTTAATGAATCGGCGTCATCTATAATTACCAGACGTTTTGAAGAATTGTGCGGCTTTTGCCATAAAAAATTTTTAATTTCTCTTACAGAATCAATGCCACTTTGTTTTATCATTAAGGCTTCGGATAATGTTTTGGCGGGAATATCAAAAATATTATTTTCCAGAAAATTGGCCAATGATAAAGCAAAGGTAAATTTTCCTATTTGCGGCTCGCCAAAAAAGATATAGCCGTGAGACAGCCTGGCACTTTCAGTTAATTTTTTAAAATTTTCAATTAAATGTTTATTACCCAAAAACATAAAAATTATACCCGAGATTTTCTATCTTTTATTCAATAGAGTTCTCTTATAGACATCCAAATGAGACAAGATTATGCCTGCGCCTTTTGCTACGCAAAAAAGCGGTTCGTCGGCAATATATGTAGGAACACCGGTCATTCTCTTGAAAAATTCATCAATATTTTTAAGCAATGCTCCTCCGCCGGAAACAATGATGCCTTTTTCCATAATATCGGCTACCAGTTCCGGAGGCGTTGAATTGAATACATTTTGAACTGAAGCGGCAATTTCAATGAGCTGAGGAGTCAATGCCTCGGCGATTTCATTGGAATTGATGATTATATCTTTTGGAAGGCCCGAGACCAGGTCTCTGCCTCTTAGCTGATATTCTAATTTTTCTTTCATTGGTAAAGCGGATCCTATCTCCATTTTTACCATTTCAGCAGTTTGTTCCCCTATTGCCAAAGAATATTTTCTTTTAATATAATCCATAATTACTTGATCAAATTTATTACCCGCAACACGTAAACTGGACCAAGAAACGATTCCGCCCAAAGCGACAACTGCAACTTCCGACGTACCGCCTCCGATATTAATAATCATATTTCCGGAATAGGTATTGATGGGAATACCTGCGCCCAAAGCGGCTAAAACGGGCTCCTTAACAATATAAGCTTCTTTAGCTCCGGCTTCGCGAGCTGCGTTCATAACAGCCCTCCTTTCGGTTGGTGTTATACCAGCAGGGGCCGAAATAACTACGTCTGGTTTAAACAAATTAAATGCTCCGTTGGTTTTAGAAATAAAATACTTGAGCATGGCCTTGGTAATGTAATAATCTGCTATTACGCCATCTTTTAACGGTCTGTATGCCATTATATCTGCTGGTGTGCGTCCAATCATTTCCTTAGCTTCTTTTCCAACGGCTAAAACGGTATTATCGGGCAAACTCAATGCAACGATAGTTGGTTCGTTAATAATAAAACCCTTACCCGGCACAAAAACAATCGTATTTGCTGTTCCAAGATCTATTCCTATTTTGCGATTAAACATAAAATAATTTAAATTATATCTTTTATTTATCTAGAAATGATTTTAACATTTTTATTATTTATTTGATACTCAGTCCGCTCTTTTTATATCGGCGCCCAACTTTATCAGCCTTTCGTCCAATTTTTCATATCCGCGATCTATTTGCTCTATGCCGCCAATAATACTTTTTCCTTTTGCCAGAAGCGCGGCTATAACTAGCGTTGCTCCTGCTCTAAGATCGAGGCTTTCTATTTCCGCCCCCTCAAGAACCGATGGTCCATTAATTATGGCTCTATGCGGATCAAGCACTACCGCGTCGGCCCCCATTTTTTTTAATTCACCAATGTATTTTAATCTGCCTTCGTACATTATGTCAAAAATAAGAGAACTGCCCCTGGATTGAGTTGCTAGTACGCCAAATGGAGCCTGAAGGTCCGTTGGAAAACCCGGATAAGGCAAAGTCTGTATTTTAGTCGCCCGTAAAGAAGACGACTTTCCATTTATAAGAATTGAATTATTTTTTATTTCAAATGAAACTCCAAAATCTTTAAGTTTCATAATAGGGGCATCCAGAAAATCAAGATCGCAATTTTTTATCAAGATGTTGCTTTTGGTGGCGGCAGCTAAAACTGCAAATGTACCGGCTTCAATAGGGTCGTTTATTATCGTATGGCTAATGTTTTTTGCTGTAGCCTCAGTTCGTTTTTTAATTACTAAAAAATTTGTACCTATCCCAGTAATAGAAGAACCTGTCTTTATAAGAAAATTACATAAATCTACAACATGAGGTTCGCAAGCGGCTAGTCTTATTTCTAAATTATTATCAGTTGCGAACATGAGCAAGTTTTCTGTTGCTGTGACGCTGATTTCCTTTAAAATAACTTTGCTGCCAGTTGTTTCTTTCAGGGAAATATCATAAATTCCCAACTTATCGTTGAAATAAATTTTAGCCCCCAAGTCCATAAATGCCTCCAGATGAGTATCAAGGGGCCGCGCTCCTATATGGCATCCGCCCGGAACAGCAATTTTTATTTTTTTAAATCTTGCAAGGATGGGGCCTATCAAGAGAGCCGAAGATCGTATTTTTTTAACCAGATCCTGATTGATATTTTCCGGGTCAAATTCGCTGTTGTCTATTTCAATCTCATATTCCCCTAGCCATTTATATTTGGAGCCGCATGATTTTAAAATATCCAACATTGTTAAAACATCGCCGATTCTAGGGATATTATTTAAAACAGTCTTTCCTTTATTTAATATAGTTGCGGCAATTATCGGAGTGGCTGAATTTTTAAAACCTCTAACTGATATCTCTCCACTTAAATGCTTGCCTCCATTGATGATAAACTTCATAATGTATAGATAGAACTTAGCTTACAGTTAATAATAGCTTATGGCCATTAAAATTAGAAGATTAATATTTTACTCGCTAATCGCCGTTTTTATAATTTTGGCGCTTATTATAATTCCCTATTCCAATGGATGGATTTTTGATTTTAAAACACTCACCTTTTCCAAATTAGGCGGTCTTTATTTAGAGACGGATCCAAATGACGCTCAAATTACCATGAATGGCCTTCAGATGCAAATAAAACCAGGTTTTTTAAAAAGCGGAGTATTAATAGCCAATTTATTTCCTAAAACGTACCGCGTTTCAATTACGAAGCAAAATTATCAGTCATGGAATAGCGATGTAATAGTTAAACCGTCACTGGTGACTCAAATTCATCCCATAGTTCTTTTGCCGAAAAAATTACAAACGAATACGATCAGCAAGTATGTTAAGGATATCTTTTTAGATTCCGATACCATTGCATTAAAAGATTCCGGCAATTCATTAAAAATAAACGGAAAAAGCATAAAAGGTGCGCAATTTGTTTCTTGGCTCAGTGATGACAAATATGTATTAACGCTGGATAAAGTTACTAATAATTATTTTGCTATTAATGTTAGCGACTTCACCGCTATAAATATATCCCTAATATTTAGTAATTTAAAAGAACAGGAATCCATTACCGATTCTTCAAAAATAGTCAAAGTAATCGCTTATCCGTTGGATAGCACTAAAATAATTTTAGCGACATATAAAGCACTATATGTTTTAGATTTTGACAGACCTTCTTTGGATGTAATAAAAAAGGGCCAGTATGATCCGCTTATCGCTGGAAACGGGAAAATATATTTTGCGGATTCTAAGAATACATATTCTTATGATACTAGTTCAAAGATAGCATCAATTATTGAATCAAAAAGCGCATTATTGGCAGAGCTATCTTCAAATAACCAATTCCTGGCATTTTCTACGGGAAGTGAATTATTTCTTTTAGATCAAAATGATCCGGAGGGAAAAGTATTGAAATTATCAAATAATCCTTCTTATTTTAAATTTTCACCTGATAGTAAAAAAATAGCCGTGGTTAATAATAATCGATGGGTAAATATTTATTTTATCGGAGACGATTATGAATTATTCGGAAAAAAGCCTATGTCGTCTTCTTCGTTTGAAGTCGGAACATTAGATAATATTGCGCCTATCAGTTGGTATAGCAATTCTTCCTATGTATTCTTGAAATACTCCAATACTCTTAATCTTTTAGAAATAGACGATAAGAATCCACCGGAAAATATGCAAGTGGCAGGAAGTGGCGTTGATAAGTATTTTTATAGCCAAGAAAGCAGGAAGTTATATTTGCTTGAAAATGGGAAGCTATTAGTTACGATAATTAATTAAAGGGCAATCAATAAAAAACATCCCTTGCAAGGGATGTTTTTTATATTTAATCTTAACGCTTTGCCCACTGAGGTGCTCTTCTGGCTTTCTTGAGACCATATTTCTTTCTTTCTACCATTCTCGGATCGCGAGTGAGAAAGTCATATTTCTTTAATCTCTTTTTAAGTTCGGCGTCGAGCTTTATCAGGGCTCTGGAAATTCCATGTCTTACGGCTCCGGCTTGAGATGCAATGCCGCCACCTACCAAAGTAATAGAAATGCCATGCTTATCTTTTAAATCAAGAACTGTTAGCGGAGCGATAGCGATCTCCTGTAGCTTAGGCATCTTTAGGTAATCCTTATAGTCTTTTCCGTTTATTTTTATGCCTGATTCATTGGGAGTTAAACGCACTCTCGCTATGGATGTTTTTCTCCTTCCAACTGCTTCAATGTATCGTTTTTTAGAAACGCCCGACTCTTTTTTAGTCGATGCATGCTTAACAGCAGAGACTTTTTTTGTTTCTTTTTTAGCTTCGCCAGCTGTAGAATTTTTCTTAACGGTCTTTTTTATCATATGTTTATTCTTCAATGATTAATCTCCTCATTCTCTTTAATTGCAAAGTGTTTTTTGGAAGCATTTTTTCAACAGCCTTCCTTAAAACTCTAGCCGGTGATTCTTCATACATTTCTTTCAACTTTTTTTCTTTCAAGTGGCCCATATATCCCGTATGGCGATAGTAGATCTTTTGTTCCATTTTTTGGGGCAAGATATCTAGTTTATTGATATTTTTTACAATAACCTTTCCATTACCGGATAACCTTGATTCATAGTAAGCACTATTTTTGTTTTGCAAAAGACCGGCCACCTCCGAAGCCAATCTTCCTAATTTTTTATTTGTTGCGTCAATAATATGTTCCATATTTTTATACAAATTCAATTAACACCATTGAAGCGGCATCGCGCTTTCTTTGTCCGCTAATTTTCATAATCCGAAGATATCCAGAATTCCTGTCTTTATATTTAGGAGCTAATTCATAATAAAGTTTATTAGCAGAATCTTTGGTTAGACGGGATAAAAGCAATCGTAAACTAGCTAAATTATTTTTCTTGGCCAAGGTTATCGCTTTTTCTACAACCGGCTTTATGTCTTTAGCTTTTGCTTCAGTTGTCTCTATCCTTCCCTTCATTATTAAATTGTGAGCCAGAATTCTTTTAAATGACTTTCTTGGACCCTTTTTTTTGTGAAACTTTCTCATTTTTTTAGCTTACTATTTAGATTTCTTTTTTGTTATCTTCTTTGTCTTTGTTTCTTTTTCTGGCATATGAGCGATCTCCATAACCTCCAATTTAGATAACTTGTCAAAATGATCCTTCAATATATTGCTGGCTTTATGCATAGCAGATGAAGGTGTAATGCTGCCATCGGTTCTGACTTCTATTTTAAGCCTATTATAGTCGGTCCTGTCACCTACGCGCATATTTTCAACCGTGAAGTTAACTTTAATAACTGGAGAAAAAAGCGAATCTAATGAAATGGTGCCGATAGGCAATTTTTCAAATTTTCTCGCTTCAACCGGAACGTATCCAAGACCTCTTTCTACTTTAAGCTCGAGTTCAAAATCAGACGATTTGGAACTTAAAGATGCAATGCGAATTTCTGGGGTAATTACCTCTACTTCTGAATTAACTTCTATATCTCCAGCCAATATTTCTTGCTCGCCCTTAGCTTTAATAGTCAGTGTCTGAGGCTCATCTGTAAAAAGACGAAATCTTATTTTCTTCAAGTTCAAACAAATTTCCACGACATCCTCAATAACCCCAGGAATTGTGGAAAATTCATGATCTACCCCCTTTATTTTAACTTGAGTAATGGCGGCTCCCGGTAAAGAAGAAAAAAGAGTTCTTCTTAAAGCGTTCCCCAAAGTTAAACCATAACCATTATAAAGACCCTCTATCTCAAATACGCCGTCTGTAACCGTCTCTGAAACTTTTTTAATGCTTACCGATTCGCTTAAATAAGTAAATTCCATATTTTTTAATTTTATTGTTTTGAATAAAAGTCGACGACCATATTCACATCAAAAGGAAAATCACTATCCGTAGCAGCGGCGACTACCCTACCTTCCATTTTATCAGGATCTAAATTAAGCCAAACCGGAGGATTGTATTTTTTCAGGTTTTCTGAGAGATCTTTAAAGGCATGATGATCTTTTGACTGCAAACGAATACCGATCTTATCATTTACTCTTACTGAATAGGACGGAATAGTTACTTTTTTACCATTTACAGTAATATGACCATGACTAATCAATTGCCTTGCTACAGAACGGGACGGTGCAATACCAAGGCGAAAAACAGCATTGTCTAAGCGACTTTCCAAAAGCTGAATGATCATTTTAC
>JAJYZL010000016.1 GCA_021799965.1 bacterium
CGGCTTTAGGAGAGGGATTCTTAAAATGACGGTAAATAGCATAGGTGCCTATAGCGACCGCTGCGGCAATTGCTAGAATTACGCCGACCTGGACAAAACCCTGACTGCGCTTCACGCCCTCATTATCCCACCGCTAGCAGAAAATGTGAAGCTCCGCAGGTGGAGCGAAATCCTTCCGAAGCAATTCATGCGAAGGAGAACAAATAAAACCTATGCTCGTCCGAAAAGGCGCCGCAGGCTGGCTTTGGCTTTTTCTAAAATATTTTTCCGCCCTAGCGGGAGATTCTTGCCCGCGCGGTTGATGTAGAAGTTGAGCATCGACATCGCCGACTGATAGGGTGTCCCCTTGCGCCGTGCACTTTCTTCGGCGGAGCGCTTAAGAGATTCGGCGATCTCTTCCGGATTGTTTTTGGTGAATATGCCCTCCTCGAGGTCCAGAGCGTTGCTTTCTTTTGTCACCCTCCCCGACCAATATTTGGATTTTTTATTCTCCTTTGCTGGATTCCGACTTATTTGTCGGTCGGATGAAGGCGACAAAGGAGAATAACCCTTCCGCAGCTTTAGCGAAGGAGAGTTAAAGGCTTGGGAAGAATTTCTCTTAATATCAACTACCCCTTTGATTGTCATTTTATTCCTTAACACTAGCAGCTTGGCTTAATTTTATATATTCGACCAACCTATTACCGTCGATTAATTCTATCGGCTTATCCTCTGCAAACATCTCGTCCTCCGGAGTAAAATATCCGGTAGTAACCAAAAAGCCCTTTCCTTTTGCCAAATGATCGGCCATAGCGCCGTAAAAGTCTCTAACCATGCTGGGGCCGACTTTATTCTTATACTTTTTACACTGGATATAATTTTCGACTCCATTTTTCCTGGCGATTACATCTATCCCGCCATCGCCCGAACCGCCAGTAACCTCAGTCTGGTATCCTAGCTTAGAAAACAATCCAGCGACATATTCCTCGAACTCGCTCGGATCCATTTTTCTTAATCCAGCTAAAATTTCCCTATCCGAACGCCACTTTTCTCCCGATTTAAAGCGGGTCTTAATGCGTATGTTGTCAACTAGATTTGGAAGCCAATATTCAAAGATTAATTTAAGAAGCACTATAACCGCGACTATAGTCCAAAGAGGCCATAACGATTTTATCACCAGCCAGATTGGTTCAATTATTGTTATCAACATTAAAATATTTTAATACCTAATTTTTCGTTAAAATATCTAGATCCATTTCTCCAGACATCGACTTGTGTAAAGCCGAGTCAAACAATTCTTTTAGCTTTGTTTTTTGCTCGACAAGTTGTTTTTTATAATCTTGAACTGCGGAAAGTCTGTCAACGATTTGCTTTTGAGAAGCCATTGACGGTAAATCGATTTTGATACTATCAAATACATCCTTATTGGCGCGGGGTAGATTCGCACCGGCCATACTTGCTGAACTTTTTTGAACGATACATGGCTGTTGCAAAATAGCCCACAAGAGCTGAGGAGCAATGACATCAAGTTTAGGCCTCAACACCCAAATGTCGGTGGAGCAGACACCAGCAAAATCAGCGAGCCAAACTTTATTGAGATATGGCCTTAACTTTCCATAAAGAATATCGCCTGACTTGAAGTGTGTTTTTGTGCTTTTTATAAATCTACCCTCGATAGGCTTAAGACTAACTAACTGTCCAGTATTCGATTCAATATTTTCCAAACCGATAAAATTAAATATCTGATCGGGTTGCTTGGTAGGTAGAATTGCCTCTGTAACCCTTGTAAAAACGGTTCCAAGTTTTTTTAGTTCCCGTCCCTTGCCGGCTGGATCGAGTTCTTGATGTAAAAGCGACTGGAAAAGCTCGTCGGTTTTCTGAATAAGTTCGTCATTTAACTTTTGCGCCTCGACAATTTTATCCAGCCGCTCAACGATCTGTTTTTGAATTTCGAGAGGTGGAACTGGTATTTTTTGATTTTTTAACAAATAAAAATGTCTTTTGTATCCAAGATTTTGAACTGGCTTAAATAAAAGTGTGTAATAAAAAAACTTAGGTAATAAGCCTTCTTTGGGCTTAAGAATTTTTATGCCGTCAGCACCATACGCAAACGGAAAATCTACATACTTTAAAATCCGCGTATGGTCGCCAAAAATTACAACCGGCAAGTCTCCTTGATAAAGCTTTTGTTCATCATTAATAAACCCGGCGATATAGTCTTCACCCTGATCTATAACTGGATATTTTCCGTTATCCCGGTATTCACCGCGTTTGATCTTAACAGGAATTATTCCATTTTTTTTCAAAACATCTCCTAATTTTTCTGTTGGCCAGTTAACTTTCATATTTTCATATCTGCTGGGAAATCCTCGGGCTTTGTTTGTTTCAACGATTCTATACATTCGCGAGATATTATCGCCCCACCTTTTGGATTCTTCCGTGACAAATCGTTTTGACGATCCATATTAAAACAAAGCCACCATAACTTCTGTTGTGTTTTATCTAATCCCAACGGCATAAGAGTTTTTAATTCCTCGTTTACGGTTTTTCGCATTTCTTCTTTTCTCATGATTGTTCTCTATTTATTTGATTTAATCCGCGACCCTCATCTTTCTCCCATTCTTTGTTGGCCAAGTCATATTATTTCATAAAACCCTTTGTACCAATTTGGTTACAGCCGAATTCTCCCGACACTTCCCATATTCTTTCTAGGGCAACTTCCACAAGATGCATTATCTCATTAGCATCTTTCTCTGTAATTTGCTCCTCTGGTTTAATAATCTTTTTGTTTTTGGAATCGACTTCAACATATAATGCATTTAATCTTTTATTAAAGTTTGGTTCTTGAGGATTAATCTCTTCTAAGTCATCGACATCAGGTCCTATCCATTTTAGATTGTGAGGATAAGAATTTGCATCCACATGAGCCCAAATTACTCTTTTTATTTTCTGCTTATGGTTTCTATAAAATTTTTCAAACTCTTCTTCAGAACGCAGTCCAGTGAAAACATCGGCGGCAAATTGCGACTTCGATATTTCTTCCAAACCAGTAAAAGCGAGAGCGTAAGCTCTAGTAAAACGTTTATGACCATAAAGCAACTCCGCCTCTTCTAGTAAATCAACGGCATTATTATGTGCGGCTCTATAAATTTCTAAATATTTATTTTTAGTTGGCCAAGTCATATTATTTAAACCCCAAATCTTCTCGCATTAAACCTTCGATTTCATCTGCATTTTCCCAGAGTTTTTTAAAATCAAACTCCTTTTCGTTATTATCGGAGCATTTCTTATAAACTTCACTAACATAAGTCAGAAATACTTTTAATTTTTTATTCAAATCAGAACTCGAAACTAAAAGACATTTTGCGCTGACTTCTGCTAATACAGTAATATCTAAACTTTGCCCGTGTTTTACTAACGAAATGAACCTGCTTTCCAGATGTGCGGCAAATTCTCTGTACGCCTCAAGTTTTGCATTAAAAATTCTTTGTTCTTTCTCATTGCGTTTCTGCATAAATGCAGACATAACTGTAGCAACAACACTGCTTGATAGTATGGATATAATAATTGTAGTTATTGAATTCATTTTTCGTCTAATTTTTTGTTGGCCAGTTATTTTTCGTATTCATCTAATAAACGCATCAATAGACTCGCTAGAGCGAGATAATCTAATGCCCGATAAGGATCGTTGAGTGCAATATTTTCATGCGCCTTTCTGTTACGGATACCAACAATACCCTTAAACAGAAAAGCTATACCACGCTGTTCATCTTTTTCTTCCTCGCTTTGGAGATTGTTAAATTTAATAAGAGGATTTTGTCGATCAAAATCGAAAGCGCGACTCATTACTTTAGTACCGTCTAAATTACCACCATCTTGTGCGTTCACGTAATCTTTTACGCGCTTTATTACTTCCTTAAATCCTGCTTCGACGGCTTCAGCATAATGACCATCCTCAAATTTTTTACCAACAACTTCTTTGATACGCTGGTGTAAGTCATAGTCATTAAAACCAACGAAGCGACCGATGTTTAAAATAGAATCACTTTCTAACCTTTCAAATTCTGTAATTGCTGATTCTATGAATTGCTTTTTGTTATCTAACTCTTCCAGATATTGTCGAATATTAAATGATTCGTCGGTGTATGAAAAAACAACAGCTTGTTGTTTGTTGAATAATTTCAAATACTCCTCACCAAAAAGATCGCGAATTAAATTCGATGTCGTATTTTTCCAAATATCATAATTTGGTCCCCATTGTTTGTCGTTTTTTAGAGCCCCAATTTTATTGATTTGTTCCTTAAGAAGTTTTAATAGTCGTGTATCCATAAACTTATTCAACTAATTTTTGTAGAATTAATCTCATAATGAGACCTGATAAATAAAGAAATGCCTCCGTATCTTCTTGATTTGGAATAAATTTGTCGCTTACTCCGGCATGCCTCCCGAATTCCTTACTAAGCTCTCGATAGGAATTAAAAATCTTTTTCCACTCCTTATCAATTACGAGTTTGTCGACTAACGCATTAAAATTTTTGTCGAACGACAACGTAGAGGTTTTGAGATATTCCTGAGTTAATTTCTCAACCGCCTGAAACGCGTTACTAAACACGTCCTTTCTTTTTACCGGATCACTAATTGATTGGGAGTAATGATCAATAGCATTTTTATATAGAACTGAAACCTTTGGGTTGCCTTTTAACCACTTTAGCACGTCTTCAATCAGTTTTTCATTAAATTCCTCCACTCCTTCCGGATAAAACTTTCCATCCTGCCAAGAGATGCCTAAAGAAGCCGGCTGGGTAAGAGCATTTTGAACTACAGTATTAATTTTCTTTTGCCATTCATCATCTCCATAGCCGTAAGACCCGCTACGAGAAAAGTAGTCATATAAAATTTCTATTAGCAGCATTGTGCTCTCAAAGTTTCCACCAGAAAAAATATTAAGGGACGGTCTATATGTTTCTGTAGCATATACATATCTTTGGTTATGGTGACTAACAAGCTGGGCGGGATCTTGGTTAAATTCAATAGCAACAAAATCAAATAGCGATTTACCAGTTACGGAATAGGAGTAAGACCATCCGATTTCTTCATCCAAAGGGTCGATGAGAAAATGTTTTATTTTGTTCAAAAAATCCCGCCTCACTTCTTCGAGATCAATCGTCTGGCCAAATCGTTTCTTAAAATCAAAAATTCTACTCATAGTAGTTTTTTAATATCTTTGAGCGAGTTTTCTAATTCTTTTTTACCACATTCAATTTCTATAAAAATCTCCTTCGGTTCCCGATAGTTTACTTCCTCCTCGCCTTTATACGGATTGTAACTATTAGCTGAAAGAACGTAGTCGTTTTTTATAATATATTTTATCGGCGTGAACCAGCTGTTTTTACTTTCTTTACGATTTTCAAATGCCTTAGGAACGTCTTTTAGATTGTCGTGTTCCGGATCTGGCTGGCGCTTGTCATCCAAGGTAAACCCGTCCCCCGTTACCTCATAGAACCAAACCTTATCTGTCTTACCTCCTTTGGTATAGGAAATAATAGAGGTTTTAACTCCTGCATACGGCTTAAACACTCCCGCCGGCAAGCTTATGATGGCGTTTACCTTACAAGTATCGATTAACAGTTCGCGCATTTTTTTATGTGCGGTCGTTGAGCCAAATAAAACGCCTTCCGGAACAATCACCGCACAACGACCACCATCTACTAGGTGATCATACATATATTTTAAGAAAAGCAACTCTGTTTTTGCCGTATTTAAACCTATATCTTCTTGGATGGCCTCGCGATTAATGGTTCCGGAGAATGGAGGATTGGCTAGTATTAAGTCATATTTTCTTTTTGTTTCCTCTGGAAGCGTTAAGGGGTCAAAGTTAATTGCATGAGATTCCGGTAGCCCATGTAAATACAAGTTCATGATAGCGATTTTTATCATGTCGGCATCGTTATCGTAACCATTAATAGCCTGTCTGCTTAAAATTTCGTGCTGGGCATGCGTTAGTTTATCACCGATGACATGCCCGGCTTTCAGGTTTTCCTTGCTTGTATTGGCGTGAAGGATGTATTTATATGCTTCGATCAAGAATCCAGCCGTACCACAAGCTGGATCCAATATTAGATCGGACGGCTTAGGTTTAACCAACTCGACCATTATTTTTATAAGATGACGTGGGGTACGAAATTGTCCATTAGTTCCGGAAACAGATATGCGATTTAGGAGGTATTCATACATATCCCCCTTAACATCCGTATCGTATTTCTTAGCATCCTCAAAATCCATACTATCGACGATACTAACAACCGATTTTAAAGTAGGGCGGTTATATATTTTTAAGTGGGCTTGTTTAAAAAGAGTTTTCCCCGTTGGGGATAGTTTCGATAATTCGTGGAGATGCTCAAACGCATCTGAAAGAGCGTTATAAAGATCGTCACCCGATAAGCGACTTATGTTTCGCCAGCTAAACTCGCTTATTTTTCCATTAAACACGGTTTCATATTCCTTTCCCGACAAGCGAGCTAATTTCTCTTGGTGTTCATCATATTCAGTCAATGATTTAAGGAACATTAGATAACTAATTTGCTCTACAGCCGCCATCGGATTATTAACCCCGCCAGCGTATAGCTCGTCCATTATCCGGTCTATTTTCTGTTTTAGGTCTGAGTTAATAAATTGAAGCGTGGACATGTTATTCTACCGCCATTAAAGCTGGGCTGACTCTAATAACATTAAATATCTCGCTAATTTTATCATCAAAAGACTGGCTGTACATGCGCGTCCCGCCAAGTTGGATAAACGGAGGTTGGTCAAGAAAGCTGTAATCCCCCTCTTCAAACTGCTTAAGAAGGGCGAGGCTTTGGCCAAGCTGCTTAATCAAGGTTTTTAGTAGCATAGTCTGATCCAAATCGAGATCGTACTCGCGCCTGATACTATCGACTAATTCCATCATCTGCTCTTCTTGAGTAGGAAGTTTCTTTACTCCCAAACCAGCACGCACATAGTCTAATAGATCGGCAAAAACGCGATAAGCCCGAGATAGGTTTCGCTCATTAAAATATTCTTCCGGCTTGTCGAAAATATTTTCTTTTAGGAACTCGGTTAAGTCGTCGCCTGCCGTACCCGCTTTAATATCCGCTTCAAATTTAGGATTTTTAGCGATGATATCCTTAATTACCGTCTCCCATTTCGTTATATAGCTTAACCGATCAACCTTTTCTCCTTCTGGACCTATCTCAATAATTTCCGAAAATGCCAATTTATCAGTGCCAGTATACGTCTGGATTTTAGGTGGCAAATATTCTTTCTTTTCTGTTGATTCGTAATGTTTCAGACCGGACGGGGCTGGCAGCGGGGCTTTGAAGTCATATTCATCATTGAAATACTCGGTAACCTCGCAAAAATCGTGGATAAGAAAGCTCGTTTTCTCATTCCCATCAGGAAAGGTATACTTGCGCGTTCCACGTCCTTTAATTTGGATGTAAGTAGTTGGCGAAGAAATCGGGCGAGCAAGTACGATATTTAAAACTTCAGGACAATCAAACCCCGTAGTTAACATATCGACACTAACAGCAACGCGGGGGTAATAATTATCGTTTTTGCGAAACTGCTTAGCTAGATCAGAAGCTCCTTTTACTCGAGAGGTTATAACTTCAGCAAATTTTCCATTATGTTCTGGCATAAGCGCGTTCAATTCTCTAGCTAAAACAACTGCATGATTTTGAGAAACCGCGAAGATGATAGTCTTGCCAATTGAGCCATCAGGCGTTTTTAAAGCGTTTTCTAGAAACTGTCTACAAATCAACTTATTGCGTTCAGGAACTAAGACCTGCTTTTCTATCTGAGATATACGATAAGTGTAATTTTCACCGTCTATCTCTATCTCCCACCCTTCTTTAGAAGCTGCTTCTTTAGTAATGATAGACACCATTCGCGCAATTTTAGGAGCAACAAGATAATTGTCGCGTACCCCGTCTTGCAAAGTGTACCTATAAGTCGGCGTACTCGACTCGCATCCGAAGTGCTTATACGTATCACGGGCAAAACGGTATTCCAGCTTTAAAGGGTTATCGTCGCTTAATTTTTCGACATCCACATACTTAAGAAAGTCATTAGGCGTTGCGGTGAGGCCAATCCGAACAGCTTGAAAATATTCAACAACCTGACGAGGTAACTCTCCATATATAGATCTATGTGCCTCGTCGTTAATAACAAGGTCAAAGAATCCCGGAGTAAAATCCTCCTTAAAGTGGATGTTTAAGCTTTGAATAGTAGCTATAACAATACTAGCGCCACCAAATACAGCGTGTTCACCAGGTTTATAGCGAACCGCTTTATATTGGTCGCGGAACGCAATCTGAAAAGCCTCTAGGGTTTGTTTAGCGAGTTCAATACGATCAACTATGAAAAGGACACGCTCTGCTTGATGGGCTTTCAAAAACCTATCAATAATCGCAGCAGCTAAACGAGTCTTGCCTGTACCTGTAGCCATTTCTAAGAGAAAGGCGCGTTTACCTGTATCAAATTGTCTAGCCACAACATCCGAAGCTTCTTTTTGATATTCCCTACTGGCAATTCCATCGTTATGAGGAACTGACAAAAGAGGTCTGCGCGAAAAAGTTAAATCCCTGCGGCGTTCCAAATCCTGCGGAGAAATAAACCTTTCTATTGGGGTGGCGTCTCCTTCCTCTAAATCCCAAAAATAAATCTGCTCAGAATTTGCTAGAAAAACATATTTGCATTGATTAGTCTCAGCATATCCACGAGCTTGATTTTTAGCTGTATACGGATCAATTGAGTCTTTTTTAGCCTCTAAAACTGCAAGATTGCGTCCATTTCTATCGAGTAATAAATAATCTGCATATCCGATCTCCGAGTGCTGCTCGGTGCGCACATTTTTTTCAGGACCATCCAAAACCCATCCCGCCTCTTCTAATTTGCGGTTTATAACGATACGAGCGTCTTGTTCTGAATAAGATGATTGTTTGACGTCGTCTAATCGCATTGGCCTCCGTACTCACGCACCAATGAATGCACACTGCCACGAAAGTATCTATTTTAAACTGGAATAAGCTTAAACCTTTTTTTGTCGATTTTCAAAAATCCCCTTAAATCTTAAGTTTTCAGGGGATTTTTAGAGTAAGTATAGCCTCGTAAACTCCTACTTCCTTTTCCCAAACACCAGCAGCAGATCCAGGAAGAGGTTGATGAAGTCCAAATATAAAATCAGGGCTCCGTTGATCGCCTCTTTCTTTTCTCCGTCGCTTCCCTCCGTCCGGCCCAGCTCATATAGCCACTTCAGCTTCTGCGTGTCGTAGGCGGTCAGTATCACGAAGACCACTATACCGATGCAGGCCAGCGCGAATGTGTAAACATCGTTCATAATAAACAGATTGATAATCATCGCGATCACCAGC
>JAJYZL010000017.1 GCA_021799965.1 bacterium
TGGAAGAAAAAGGAATAGTAGGACCGGGCGACGGAGCTAAACCAAGGGAAGTTTACCTGGACAGTGAAAATCCGATGGACAATTCCGGAGAAAACGTATAATTTTACTTATATGGAAACAGAAAAACATTTACAAGAAATATTTGAAGAGGCAATGAAGCAAAAAAATATCAGCTATGAAAAGCTGGCTATTTTGACCGAAATTCCGGAAAGATATATCGTTGCTCTTCAAAATACCGAAATAAAAAATCTGCCTGCCTTTCCGTATGTACGTGGATACTTAAAAAAAATATGCGAAATACTCGGATTGAACTTTGCTGAGATCTGGAAAAAATATAAGAACGAACTCAGCCACAAAACTTCCGGAGCATTTGATAAGCTTCCGGCCAACAGATTTGCTATTCGTAAAATAAACAGGAAAAAAATAGCTTTCGGGGCAGTTTTAGCCATACTCATAATTTCTTTGGGTATAAACTTCAATAATTTTTTCGGAAAACCTCTTCTGAGAATCGATAATCCTTCCGAAGCGCTTTCAACAAGCCAGGAGTCATCCATAAATTTGTCCGGTACAATCAACCCGGCCGATAAATTAACAATAAACGGCAAAGAAGTAATCGCCGGAAACAATGGAAACTTTACATTCCCCTATGAACTCCAGCCCGGCTTAAATACTGTTGAATTTAAAGTTAAAAAAATAATGGGCGGAGAAAATTCGGAGGTGCGCCAAATACTTTTTGAAGCCACATCAACTCCTTCCGTCCCGCAATTTTAAAAAATAAAGTCCCCCTGCAGCAATTTGCACAAAGGGGGATTTTTTTATCTAAAAATGTTAATATATTATAGTGAAAAAATAATTAAAAGAAGTTTATAAAATGACAAAAAATAAAGAAGAAAAGAAAACCGAAACCAACGAAAAAGATATTGAGAATCTCTTAGAATTGCTGCAAAGTAAATTTGGAGAAGGCTCAATAATGAAACTCGGCGATGTTAAAAAAACCAACGTTGACGTTGTTCCGACAGGCTCATTCTCCCTAGATCTGGCTCTTGGCGTAGGCGGACTTCCGAAAGGAAGAATTATAGAAGTATTCGGCCCGGAAAGCAGCGGCAAAACTACTCTAGCCCTAAATGTTATCGCACAGGCTCAGAAAAAAAACGGAAAAGTTGCCTTCATAGATGCAGAACATGCTATGGATCCTGAATACGCCGCAAAACTCGGAGTAAAAGTTAAAGATCTTTTGATCTCCCAGCCGGACAGCGGAGAAGAAGCCCTGAATATATTAGAAAGCCTCGTTCGCTCCAATATAATTGATGTTATTGTCGTTGATTCCGTTGCCGCCCTAACTCCACAAAAGGAGATTGAAGGCGAAATGGGCGCTCAATTTATGGGCCTTCAGGCCAGAATGATGTCTCAGGCGCTCAGAAAGCTTACCGCCATCGCCGCCAAATCCAAAACAATGATAATTTTCATAAACCAGCTCAGAGAAAAAATTGGAATTATGTTTGGCAATCCCGAGACAACTCCAGGAGGCCGCGCTTTAAAATTCTATTCCTCCGTAAGAATAGACATTAGGAAGATCGCGCAGGTCAAAAAAGGTGAAAATATTGTGGGCAATCGCGTAAGAGCTAAGGTTGTAAAAAATAAAGTTGCTCCTCCATTCAGAGAAGCTGAATTTGATATTATGTTCGGAGAAGGAATTTCCTATGAAGCCGACGTATTAAATGCCGCCATTAAGCACGGAGCTGTTGTAAAATCCGGAGCCACGTATTCAATGGATGGACAAAAAATCGGAGTTGGCTTTGATAAAATAGTTGAAATGATGAAGGAAGACAAAAAACTTCTCGGTGAAATAAAGAAAAAAACCGAAGATATAATGAAGTAAAAAAATTCCCGCCAATTGGCGGGAATTTTTATAAAAAACTATCTTATATGTTCGGCCTAGATAATCATTTTAATAAGATTGCCCAATTTCTTCGAATCATGACGAATAAGCTTTCCGGACCGCAAAAGATCCGACTTAACAATCTTCAATTTTTTATTTTTTACGCTTTCTGAATCCGGTTCAACAAAATCTGCTTTTTCTTTTACATATAGGGATAAATTTCTAAACGACGGCTTTTTGCTGTTAATTACCGCATAGTCCAAAATATTTTCGCCTAAATAATCAGATACCGTTTTTATAAAATCAGATGCCTTAAAATGATTGGTCTCGCCAAATTTAGTCATAACATTGCTTAAATATATTTTTTTGGCTCTAGTTTTTTTAAGCGATTCTTTCATTCCGCTAACCAAAAGATTTGGGATAATGCTGGTGTACAGATCACCGGGCCCAATTATCACCGCATCCGCTTCCATAATAGCTTTCTTCGCATTTGGATTTATCTTGACGGTGGGTTTAAGCCAAACCCTTTTTATACGCAAATTACCGTTATGTTTAGGAATATCTATATTTGTTTCTCCTTTAATTATTTCTCCGCTTTCTAACTCAGCAACAAGTCTTGCATTTCCAAGCGTAACCGGAATAACTCTTCCCTTTATCGATAAAATTTTACCAGCCTCATTTACAGCCTCTTCAAAATTACTGGTAATCCTTTCTAAGACTGTTATAAGCAAATTACCAAAGCTGTGCCCAGTTAAACCCACGCCTTGTTCAAAACGATAAGAAAAAAGCTGAGCCAACATTTTATCGTCGGTAGTCGAAAGAGCTATAAGAGCCCTCCTGATATCGCCGGGGGGCAAGATACCGAATTCTTCGCGCAAAATTCCGGTTGAGCCGCCGTCATCGGCCATAGTTACAATAGCCGTCAAATTATTAAAATAAGGCTTTAGACCAGTCAGCACGGTAAATACACCCGTTCCGCCGCCAATAACCACTATTTTTTTATTTGATTTTTCCATTTTAATAATCTGCTTTTAAGCTTACCGATATAAAACCCACGTTAATCCAAAAAAGTATTACTTAAAAATTACGGACGAAATATTTGACTGAAAATAAATTCCTTTCCTTTTTCAAAATATTCTTTTAAAAGTCCGGGGTTATCAATAAGTACCTTTCCTTTTTTCAGATATATTTCGGTAAGCGATCTATCCATCGGTACGCCTACCAATTCTAAAAATCCAAACCCCTTTATTTTCTTACCAGCCAACTCCGCTTTAATATCTATGCCGCCTTCCCAATAATTTATACTTCCAAAAATAATTTCCTGACTTAAGTTTTCAGGAGCAGCTTTAATTTTCAATTTTAATTCCGGAATTTCTATGAGCCACGCTAATTCATAAGAGGCTTTGGTTTCGGGGCTTTCCCAGATTTTTCCCAACGGTTTAAAAGAAATATTGCGGGTAGCAATCTGCCTTCCGTCTTGAAGGCGCATAGTTGCCGATCGGGTTTTTTCTTTGTCGCCATATTCAAAACATAAAATATCTATGCCATTTTCCAGCTGAATAGAAAACCACGTCCATTTGTCTTCGGAGTGGTAGCCGCCGTTAGACCACTGCCTGTCCAGCCAAACCTTTCCCGAAACATGCTCTAATCCTTTTTCTGTCTTTATAGTCCCCGTCGCTTCAAGATCAGAAAGCGAAAAATAATAAGTATCTTTTATTCCCAGATCTATCCATCCCTTGCCGTCTATTAATAACGGGTCTCTTTTTGAAACAAGATTCAAATCAAGATCGGGATTCTTAAAACAATATTGCTTACCCCTTGTATTTTCAAAAACAAAATCTTTGCCAGCCCCTATGAACAACCTTTTCTTTTTGAAGCTGTCTTTATCCAGTTCCGGATATAAAGACACCGATGACTTAAAAGTTTTTTTATCGATATTTGATACCATGCTATGCGCAAAATAAAAGTCACGGAGGGGAATATTTTTTAAAAAAGGCAAGGAAACTTTCTGCGGATCTACCTTAAAAAGACAATACATGAAAACAAACTCTTCGCCCAATTCAGTTTTTAAATGACCATTAAAATACCACCACTCTATTACGGAATTATGGCAAGATTCATCTTTGGGAAAGACTAGCGGCCTAAATCCTATTTTGCTCATATTTATTTTTATTTAGTAATCGAATCAAAATCTTCAGGAACCCTTTCCATTTTCGGAACAAAGATCCATGCCAAAAGATAAAGCAGCGGCGCAAAACTAAATCCTCCTAATATCAAAACGGCCAAAACTAGCCTGACAATCCAAAGCGGCCAGCCAAAGAAATATGCGATACCGGCAGCAACGCCGGCAATAATCCCCTTTTCAGGAATTCTTCTTAAATTTTTTATATTTTTTAATTTTTCATTCATATTTTTCTTTATATTTTAATTATATTTTAAAAACCGCAACTATCAAATAGATCAAAGCAAATACAGTTAGTATCAACTTAATAAATCCGCCCGTTAAAAACCCAATAAAAGCGCCCTTTAATATCTTCGTTAATTCTTCAGAATTTTTTCCTTTGGCAGCTTCCACCAAAATCAATCCGCCGAAACTACCCAAAATAATACCGATGGGGCCCAAAATAAAAAATCCAAATATCATTCCGATAAAAGATCCGGCCAAACCTTCTTTAGAAGCTTTATATTTTCCGGCACCTATAATTGGGGCCAAAAATTCTAAGACCATGGCAATCAGCGATACTACCAGAAAAATCAGGACGGCCTTCAAAGAAATAACGGTAAAGTTAGTGGCAAAAGCAAAGATCAAAATACCAATCCACGCAAGCGGAATGCTGGGCAAAAAAGGAAATATAACTCCAGCAATACCACTGAACACAAGAATAAAAGAAATTACTATTAAAACTATCTGCAGGATTAAATTAGACGGCATATGTTATTTTATAAATTAAATTTATTGACCAGTACACAATTATTATAAAACTAATATATAATATAAAGAAATAATAAAAAACGTGAAATTTCCAATTAAAAAAATAAATACTTCTCATAAAAATCTGATGCGTGTATGCGGATACAAAGAAATTTTTAATCCGCACAAACAAAATGAGGTTAGCTATGCCCGATCGCTTGAAGCTAGCAGATTTTATCCCAGATTTCATATTTATATAAGCGACATTCCTGATGACGGAATAGAAGTAAGCTTGCATATGGATATGAAAAAGCCAAGTTATGAAGGAACAACTGCGCATAGCGGAGAATACGAAGGCGAACTGGTAGAGAGAGAGGCTCATAGAGTAAAAAATATTGCCGATAAATTCGTTTCAGAAAATGTACCTCAATATCATGCACTGGGATTTAAAAAGGAAAAAGAGGGTTTCTGGAAAAAACTATTCAACTTTCTGCTTCCTTAGCCCTTGACTTTATTTTAATAAAGTAGTATATTATTACACAGTACATTGCTAAGGGAATGTTTAATGTTGTAAGCCTCCTCGGCTAGAGGGCTCTCGGCCTGTACCGGCCTTCACACAAGAAGCGCCGCAGATCACAGCACCCTTCCTTTCTTTCTGAAAAGATGGAAGAGGAAGTATTTCCAATAACTACGCCAAAATCCGATACGGTACGGCAAGTACGGATAGAGGTCCAATAGCCAAGGCTCGCTCAAGTATAGTTATTACTAGGGTTGGCAGCCCTTCCGCAGCTCCCGATAGAGAGCAACGGACGTGAACCGAAAAACAACACAAAAAATAAAGGCCCCGCACTTCAAAGTCCGGGGCCTTTTACTTTTTATATAAATCTAATCAATTTGACATAACTCTAAATATAGTTTATAATAAAACAATCAAAGAACGATCTGGGACTTTAAAAACTTGATTCTAGGGAGGGATTATGAAGGATGATATGGAAAAGAAGGTTCCGTACAAGTGCTCTTGCGGACACAGGGTCACGAAAGTGCTTTATGCCGACGAAGAACACGCGCGGATCTACTTCATCAACAAGAAAGGCGTCGCCATCCAGAACTGCCCGAAATGCTACAAGAAACTTAAAGCATAAAGGGCCAAAACCCCCGTATCTGCTTTTCGCCAACCGGCGAAAGCAGAGCGGGGGTTTTCTTTTTTATATAAAGCCATTGACTAACTTATTGATTAGCTCTAGGTTTAAATTAGAAATCTTAACAACTTATATGGAGGTGTTATGACACCGCGATACGCAGTGGTATTCGACTTTGACGGCACACTCACGCCAAAACATTATGTCTCCCTGTTCAATATAGTCGAGAAAGGCGTGCTTTCTGAAAAATATTTGCAGGAAACCGCAACTCTTCGTAATAAATATATGCCAAAAGCTATGAATGGCATCATTACGCACGAAGAGGAAATGGCATGGCTGGAAGAAAATATAAATATTTTCATAAAAGCCAAAACAACCATAAATCAAATAAAATACGCATTAAAAGATGTCAGACTCAGAAGCAACGTCGTAGACTGCATGCTCTTGTTAAAATATAAGTGCGTTCCTACGGCTGTGATCTCATACGGGGTCAAACAGTTCATAGAAATAGTGCTTCAAAATAACCATGCGCTAAAACTGGTAGATTCAATTTACGCCACCCAGCTGGAAATAGATGAAAAAACCGGATTAGTACTCGGCTACAAACCGGAAACTATTCTTTTGCCCAGACAAAAAGGTCTGGCTTCTACGCACTTCGCCAAATCAGCCACGGTGCGGGAAAATAATGTGCTGGCAGTCGGCGATTCATTAGTTGATTCTCTGCTTGGCAGCTCCAAGGAAAACCGCTTCGGAATAGCCGAAGATGAAATACAGCTTAAAAGAATCCAGAACGTCATGGGAGAATGCGCAATCACTCAAGACTTTTCCCTGGTAATATCGTGGATCCTTAATAAAATAAACAAAACCCTCGCGTAAGCGGGGGTTTTTATTCCTTCTGAGTGAGCAAATTCACTGCCGGTAAAACTGCCTAGACTTTCGGCGAAGGTTCTTTTTCCAAATGTTGCTTAACTTTTTCAATAACTTCAGAAATCGGATGCTGAACCTTTACGTAATAATCAATGGCTCCTAAAGTCAACGCTCGTTTTAAATCTTCGTCTTGGCCCAAATTAGACAAAACGATCACTGGAATGGCCTTCAAATTATTTTTAATATCTTTTGAAACTTCTTCTAAAAAAGTAAAACCGTTCATCCTCGGCATCAATAAATCCAACAAAACTAAATCTGGTCTTTCTGGTTTAGATCTCATAACGGCCAATCCCTCTTCTCCATCAGAAGCCGTATAAACCTCAAATCCCGCATTTTCAAATTCTTCTTTAAGAGTATCCGCGAGAACTTTTTCGTCCTCGACTATCAATATTTTTTTCATATATTAATTATACTATACACTGCCAATAAAAAGAGGGTGCCTGACGGGAATCGAACCCGTGTCGCCGCTGCCACAGAGCGGAGTTCTACCATTGAACCACAGGCACCATATGCACAACAGTGCTTTTCTATAATACCAAAGAAATTTATTTTTACAAATAAAAGGCCCCCAAACTTTTGGGGGCCACCGGCGATGCGCCGGATTTACCAAGGAAGTTGCTTACACGCGGACGTAGAACACTTTCGGGTTACGGCTGCGCTCAAGCACTCCGATCCCGTGAAGATCCACGCCGTAGTACTCGCTTATTTTCTTCACCATGCGCACGCTCACCTTCTTGCCCATCTTGGCCAGCATTGCGCACACCGCCTTCTGCTTGTCCTCGTAGCTGTAAGACGTAGGAAGCTTAGCGGGAAGGCCAAGTTTGGCGATAAGCGGGTTGAGCGACGCTTCCTCTTTGCTGTTTGCGCCGAAGCACGAGCAGAGTGTCGACATGAACGTTTTTAACATATTTCCTCCATCTTCGATTTTAAACGTACATCAAAACTAGGTGAATACTAATATAACCCATAATTGTGATTTTGTCAATATCTCCTAAAAAGTAAAAGCCCCGGCTACTTGCCGGGGCTTTGGGCTGCAAAAAATTCGAACAGCTGTTGAGCCGTCATATTTTTACAGTCCGGAAAGACACTTAAGAAAAAGGCGACGATGTGCCGCCCGGAGTTCCACGGAACTGGCTGTATCTCTGCTGATAGCCGTAACGGAAATCTTACGGCTTTGGCCAGAACTTCTCCCGCACAAGGATGCCACGTGTCACAGCAAGTATAATATTTCTTTTCCGGATAGTTGTATCCAAAAAATGAAATATTGTTTTTGCCGCAATAAGGACAAACTTGCAACGCAAGCTTTTCCGCCATACGATCCATGATCCATAGCAGGTGCATGTGCATCGCATTCAGCTTGGATCCGTTTCTCATGCTCTCGATCAGGAACTTTTGTTGGATCGACAGCCAGCCAAAATCTCTGAATATCAAGTCCTCCAAAGATTTTCCGATCCTTTCTCCCGACTTAATAAAATACGGCTTCGTAGGAACATATTCGTTCTCAGGCATTGCATCCTCCTATTAAAATCTCAAAATTGAACTGACAATATAATATAACTTTTTATCAAAAAAGTCAAAATATTTAAACGAAAAACGCCGTTTTGCGGCGTTTTCAAGTGTGCCTGGGGGGTGAATTGAACACCCGACGCCAGCCTCTTCAGGGCTGCGCTCTACCACTGAGCTACCCAGGCATTATTTAGTTTTACTGCTTAATAATAACAAAATAGAAATATTTTTCAATAATAAATAAAAAAGCGGCTGATTAACAGCCGCTTTATTTTTTAAAAACATTTAGGATTTGTTAGTTTTTTTCAATCCGTGCGCTTTTACGTAAGCGTCGAATTTCTTGCGCCTTTCTATTTCGGCATCGCGATCTTCGATGTCTTGTTTTCGGCAGTACAGCCCGCCGCCAAGATGGGTCCAGCCATCTCGTTCATTCGGATCTTTTTTATCTTTCTGATCTTCCCCGAAAAATTCCTTCCGGATTCTCCGCATAGCCAAGCGGCCGAGGACCAAAAGAAAAAGCCCGACGCAAAGAAGCGTAGAAGCTAAATAAGGATGAAGCAGCAACACTCCTGTAAATACAGAAATTACGATGCTTATAGCCCCGACAGCCATCATCAAAAGGCCATAAATGAAAGCCTTTCTAGCTCTTTCAAATGCAGTAAACATTTTTATCCTCCTAATAATTTTCAATATAAGACTAACAACGTTCTATACTCAAACCTAAACTTCGACAACAAAAAAG
>JAJYZL010000018.1:0-8536 GCA_021799965.1 bacterium
ATAAATACCATCCGGATAAACCGGGAGGAGATGAAAATAAATTCAAGGAAATAAATGAGGCTTACCAGGTTTTATCGAATCCTGAAAAACGCAAACAATTCGACCAGTTCGGCGATGCTTTCAGTAATATGAACGGAGGTGGATTTAACTACGGCGGCGGACAAAATCCGTTCGGCGGATTTGGATTTGATTTTGGTGGATTCGGCGGAAGCAATGCGGGCGGAAATTTTGATTTTGGAGAATTCGGAGATCTCGGCGATATTCTGGAAACCATGTTCACGGGAAGAAGAACGAGACGTCCAAGAAAAGGCGCTAGCTTGGAATTCATTCAAGAAATATCCCTTGAAGAAGCTTTCCGGGGAACCGATAAAAAAATAAGCTATCATATATCTTCGGGAAAAAAAGATGTTAATTTCCATATTGCGCCGGGAATGAATGACGGGCAGATGATTAAAGTATCCGGTGCCGGAGAAATCGGAGAAAAAGGAGCCGAGTCGGGAGATCTGTATATCAGGATAAAGATCACTCCCCATTCCACATTCCGCAGATCCGGTAATGATCTTTTAATAAAAAAAGAAGTTTCTCTCACCGATATATTACTTAACAAAAAAATAGAAGTTCCGGTTATTTCCGGCGGAAAAATAAACATAGAGATACCAAGCGGATTTTCTCTTCAGGAAAGACTTATAATACCCGGCGAAGGCATGCCCAAACTAGAAGGCAGAGGCCGCGGAAATTTATTGATAGAATTCGTTACGAAAACTCCTAAAAAATTAAGTTCAAAAGCCAAAAAGATTCTGGAAGATCTGGAAAAAGAACTGTAAAATAAAGTTATGAAGATAAGGAAATTGCATTTTTATTCAATAATAGCAATTATCGGCGTGATCGCGATAATAATTTGGTATCCCCGCCCACAATACGACAAAACTAAAGTTGTCGTGGCCTTCGGAGACAGTTTGACCAGCGGCTACTGCGTGGTGCCGCCACAAAGAGATTATGTTGTTTATCTTTCTAATTACACCAACATTTCCATTATCAATGCCGGAAAAAAGGGCGACAATACTTCAGATGCACTAATAAGGCTGCAAAGCGATGTCTTAGATAAAAAGCCAAGCATAGTTATTGTATTTTTGGGAGGCAATGATTTCTTTGAAGGCTATTCCAGCGATGTAATCACGGAAAATCTTACGGCAATCGTAGAAGCCATACAAAAAACCGGCGCGAAAGTCATTTTAGTCGGCGGAGATTCTCAAGTCGCATCAAGCTATGAAAATGCAGAGCAAAGCGTAGCTACAAAAGAAAAAGTATTTGCTTTTATTCCAAGCGTGCTAAACGGAATTTTGTTCAGAAAGGATCTTATGTGCGCAGACGGATTACATCCGAACGAAAAAGGACATGAAGTAATTGCCCAAAAAATTCTCCCGGCCCTGCAAAGAGCTTTAAGCGAAAAATAAAAAAATCTAAGTTCTTTTACGGATGGAAGAAAAAAGCCACGGCCATAATCGCATAAGCCATCAAAAGCTGCATGCCCTCAAACCAATTGCTTTCACCGTCACCAACCACTAAATTAACTATTAATATTGAAAGTATGATGGCGATTAATTCAAATGCGTTAAACACCAAGCTCATTTGAGTTTTAAAAAACAAGCTCACTAAGACCAAAAACGGGGCTACAAACATAGCGATTTGAGTGGCCGATCCGATAGAAACCTGTAAAGACAAATCCATCCTGTTTTTTCTGGCCGTAATAATTGCCGAAGCATGCTCGGCGGCATTGCCGATAATCGCGATGAAAATAACACCTATAAAAAGCTCTGTCCAGCCGAAACTGGCAACAACCGGCTCAATCGAACCAACCAATATCTCGCTCATCCACGCAACCGCCAATGTGGCTAAAAGTAAAATAGAAATGCTTTTTGTTTTGCTCCACTTTGCTTCATACTCTCCGACATCTTCTGTATATAAATGTTTGTGAGTATATAGAGAAAAAAATAAACTGGCAGCGTAAACCACGAGCATAAAGATTGAAACGAAAACGCTAAGCTCATCAATTATTTTAACGCCAACATCAGGAGCTGTCTGTAAAAATATAGCCGGCACAACCAGAGCAATCACAGCCAAAAGCAATGTCGAGCTTGCCACTAAAGATCCGGTGCGATTAAACTCCTGTTTTTTATAATTCCGCCCGCCTACGAGCATCGCCGTGCCCGTTACTAATAATAAATTGCCAATAATAGATCCGGTTATTGAAGCTTTGACAACTTCAACTAATCCAGCTCTGATCGCAAAAATACCTATTAAAAGCTCCGTAGAATTACCAAATGTCGCATTTAAAAATCCTCCCCAAGCGGGTCCGATATGCACGGATAATTCCTCAGTTGCCTCCCCTATATATTTAGCTAAGGGAATAATAGCCAAAGATGCGAGAAAAAAAACCGCCAAGGAAGATAGATGTAAATACTCCGCAATTAATGTAACCGGTATAAAAATCAATAATCCTATAAATATTTTGTTCATTATTTTATTTGCAATTGGCGGCGAATTTAAAAATAAAAGAAGGAGATTCAGTAATTTCGCGCATTGTGCCCCCACATGGAATCGGACCATGGTCAACTGCTTAAAAGGCAGCTGCTTTACCATTAAGCTATGGGGGCTTAATACTCGCAAGTTATCATGGCAACAGTCTAATTATTTTAGATTAAAAAAACAAATTAATCAATATTTTTATGATATAATTACTATATAAAATTAAATGTTTATCTAATGAAAATCATTAAAAACAAAGCGATCTCCTGGATAGATATCTCCAAGCCAACCAAACAAGATATAGAATTTGTAGCCAAGCAGCATAAATTCCATCCGATCGTTCTCGATGAGCTCCTGCACGCCTCTACCAGATCTCGCGTAGAAGCGCACGATCAGTATCTATACCTGACCTATCACCTTCCCGTTTACGATCCATTCCTGAAAACTTCCAGAAAAGCCGAAATAGATTTTCTTATAACAAAAAATAAAGTTATAACCGTGCACTACGAAGAATTGGAGCCTATAAATAATTTCATAAGAAACGCCACAAACAATCCCCACTTCAGAGAAACTTCAATGGATAATACCGGAAAATTGGTTTACACGCTTATAGAAGAAATAATCAATTTTTCAATGAGACAATTGCGGCACATTGAGGAAAACGTAACCGGACTAACGCAAGAATTATTCAGCGGAAAAGAAAACACAATGCTCAGAAAAATATCCTATGTTAAACGCGATCTTTTAGACTACAGAATAATAAGCCGTCCCCAGGAAATACTTCTTAACTCCCTCAGAATTGCCGGAGTCAGGTTTTGGGGAGAAGAAATGTCGGTTTATTTTTCCGACCTCGCCGGAGATCATCTCAAAGTAATACAGCATCTGGAAAATTATCAGGAAACTGTTGAATCTCTTGAAGAAACCAACGCCCAACTTCTTAACGCCAAAACCAACGCAGTGATGCAGCGTTTTACGGTGCTCGCGGCGCTTACCTTCCCGCTTATATTAACCACGTCCATATTCCAAACCGGCGTAATAGACAAATTTGACGCCAGTCCTAAAATCTTCATTATCGCCTTCACGGCAACTCTTTTTGTAACCGTTATCCTGGTTATTTTGGCAAGAAAGAAAAAATGGCTATAAAAATATACGACTCCCTGACCGGAGAAAAACAGGATCTTCCAAATAGCCGGCCGATACGGCTATTTGTTTGCGGTCCGACAGTTTACGACTATCCCCACATCGGTCACGCCCGAACCTACATTTCCTTTGATACGTTCAATCGTTATCTGCACTCTCAAAAAATAAAGACATCGTATCTGCAAAATATAACCGATGTAGATAACAAAATTATCGATAGAGCCAAAGAGCAAAACATTTCACCCATCAAGCTCGCCAGAAAATTTGAGAAAGAATATCACGACGCCGAAAAACTATTGCAAATAAAATCCGTTAAATATGCCAGGGCCACAGAGCATATTCCCGAAATCATTAAGCAGATCCAAACCCTTATCCGAAAAGGACATGCTTATAAAATAGATAATGACGGATACTATTTTGACGTCTCCACTTTTCCCGAATATGGAAAATTGTCCAAGAGGACGGCGCTTCAGGCCGAAGATGCCACTTCCAGAATCGATGAAGGTACAAACAAAAGAAACAAAGCCGACTTTGTGCTTTGGAAATTTCCAGACAATAAAAATATTGCCGAGCCAAAAAATATATTTTCGCGGATAATTAAAAAAATAACTTTTAAGATTGTAGACGGCGAACCGCTTTGGCACACGTCCCTTGGCTGGGGCCGGCCCGGATGGCACATAGAAGACACAGCCATCACCGAACATTATTTCGGACCGCAATACGATATTCACGGCGGAGCCGTTGAATTAAAATTTCCGCACCATGAAGCCGAAATAACCCAGCAAGAAGCGGCGTCCGGAAAAAAGCCTTTGGTAAAAATATGGATGCATACCGGCGTTCTTTTCGTGGACGGCAAAAAAATGTCCAAGTCCTTGAAAAATTTTATAAGAATAGACGACTTTATAAAAAAATACTCATCTGAAACATTGCGGCTGCTGATAAACTTGCACCATTATCGCTCCCCCATCAATTACACCGAAGAGTCTGCGTGGCAGGTCAATAACACATTAAAACGATTGCGCCGAATGATCGCGGCTCTTTCTTTTATAAAGTTAAAAGGCCCCATAAGCAATGACGTGAAGACAATGCTGGAAAATACCGAAAAATCTTTCCAAGAAATAATGGCGGATGATTTCAACACTCCGAAAGCACTCGCTTCAATATTTGAACTGCTAAATATAATAGAGCCCAAGATCTGGAAATTAAATAAAAATGAAGCTCTGGCCATTAAAAAACTCCTGATCGATAAGATGGTAATTTTCCTTGGAACTGGCCTTAAAACAGCCAAAATTCCGCAAAATATAGCCAAATTAGCCCGAGAAAGAGAGTTATTAAGAAAGAGTAAACAGTTTATTCAATCAGACCTCTTGAGAAAGAAAATAGAAGAGGTAGGATATATTGTAGAGGACACGCCGATGGGTCCGCTAATAACAAAATAAATAAAATGCCTCCAAAAAAATTAAAATTACCGCCTCAAAATATTGAAGCGGAAGAATCCGTATTGGGCGCCTTAATGATAGATAAAAACGCCATAATAAATGTGGCTGATATTTTAGCGCCGGAGGATTTTTATAAGCCCGCCCACGAAAAAATTTATGACGCCATCTTGGAGCTTTATAGAAAAACCCAGCCAATAGATATTTTCACCGTTACTAATAAATTAAAAGATTCGGGGATACTAAAAGATCTCGGCGGAAGCGCTTATTTAACCAAATTAATTGAATCGGTTCCCACCGCCGCGCATGTTGGCCATTACGCCCAGATAGTCAAAGAAAAAAAGATTCTTCGGGATCTGATAAATGCATCTGGAGACATTTCCGAAAAAGCCTTCGGCACAGGAGAAGATCTGGGAGAAATGCTGGATGAAGTTGAAAAGAAAATTTTTTCCATTTCCCACAAATCAATTCCTCAAACATTCACCCGCATTGGCGAAGGACTAAAAAGCGGAGCGGACAGCCTTGAAAGACTCGGCAGTGAAGATGGCGGATTAAGAGGCATACCAACGGGATTCCAAGAATTAGATAATATGCTTTCCGGTTTTCAGCAATCCGATCTGGTTGTTTTGGGAGCCAGGCCGTCGCTTGGAAAAACTTCACTGGCTTTGGATATCGTAAGACACGTAGCCGTACACGCAAAGAAGCCGGTCGGAGTATTTTCTCTAGAAATGTCTAAGGAGCAAGTCGTTGACAGATTAATTTCTGCACAAGCGGGCGTGCCTTTGTGGGGTTTAAGAACTGGCCGCTTAGGAGAAGAAGAAAAAGAAACGCTTTCCGATGCTTTGGATACATTATCGCAGACCCCTATTTTTATAGACGATACCCCGTCTCCAAATATCCTGCAGATGAGATCTATGGCCAGAAGGCTTCAGGCGGAATTCGGCCTCAGCCTGTTAATTATTGACTATTTACAGCTTATTCAGCCGCGAACAAGCTCAGACAATGTTGTTCAGCAAATAACCGAGATATCAAGGGGTCTTAAGGGATTGGCCAGGGAGCTTAATGTGCCGGTGCTTGCCCTATCCCAGCTTTCCAGAGCCGTAGATCAAAGGGAAAACAAAAAGCCGCGTCTGTCAGACCTCAGAGAAAGCGGATCAATTGAACAAGACGCCGATGTGGTTATGTTTATTTATCGCAAAGATCGTGATAAATCCAATCCATCTCCGGAAGAAATCGGCCACGCCGAAATAATAGTTGCCAAACACAGAAATGGACCAACCGGTACGGTTAATTTAAGATTTGATCAAGAAAGAGCCAGTTTCGTAAACATCGACAACTACCATTCCGAAAATTAAAATTTTAATCCTTCCTTTCGCATTTTAATATCTACGTTTTATATTTTTATGAATCTTCCCGACCCTATCAAAAATTTTATTCATCACATATCTAAACTTCCATCGATCGGGCCGCGCCAGGCGACCAGATTATCTTTTTTTGTAATCAACTCTGGCAAAAACGAGATAAAAGATATCAAAAAATCTTTTGAAGAATTGGAAAAAATGAATATATGCGAAAAATGCTTTTTCGTCTTTCTTCCAAAAAATAGCTCGGATAAAATATGCGAAATTTGCTCAGACGGTAAAAGAAACCATAAAATAATCGCCATTGTAGAAAAAGAAACAGATCTCATTTCCCTGGAAAATACCAATAAATTCAACGGAGTTTATTTTATTATTGGCAATCTTCAAAAAAACGGCGTATTGAGAACAGAGCAAAGGAATAGACTGGCAAAATTAAAAAACATTATTCAGAAAGAACTAGGCGGCCAAGCCGATGAAATCATAATAGCTATGAATCCAACCACGTATGGAGACTTTAATGCTTCAATACTAGCCAAAGAATTAAATGATTTTTCCAAAAAAATAACACGATTAGGCCGCGGAATTCCAACGGGCGGAGAGATCGAATTTGCAGATGAAGAAACTTTGGGAAATGCCATTGAACGTAGAATGTAGATTCTCAAATAATAAAAAAATCCCCCCTATCAGGGGGATTTTTTTATTATTCTATATTTTGACTATTTCTACTTCCGTCATTTCCTGTCTATGTCCCTTTTTCTTTCTGCGTCTTACTTTGGAATGATATTTGAAGACAATTTTCTTTTTATCTCTGTAGTTTTCCAATACTTTTCCGGTAACTTTAGCGTCTTTTATATAAGGAGCGCCGAGCGATATATCTTCTCCATCAACTATTAGTAAAACCTTGTCAAAAACCACGCTGGAACCATTTTCCGATCCCAATTTTTCAATATCAATTTTATCTCCAACTGCAACTTTATATTGTTTGCCGCCTGTTTCTATTACTGCGAATTTCATAATAAATACGTTTAATTAATAGATATAATAACAAAAACCGTTATTAAAATCAATAAGGAAAAAATGGCGCTGCCAAAAGACAGAAAATACGACAAAAATCTTTCTTTGTAGTAGATTTGTTTGGCCAGCAAAAAATTTATAATTGCAACGGCAAGCGGAAATAAAGTTAAGCTAAAAACATCGCTTTTATTACCCAAATAATCTATACCCTTATAACTGTCAAAGTGTAAAATAAGCAAATTATTTATTTTAGCTAAACCAAACCAGGCCCATATAAATGCAATCAAAATTATCAAGACACTCGCTAAAAAAGGATACATTAAAAAATTGTCTTTTTTGAATTCTGATAATCTCATAGCTTGCCATTAATTATATCCTTCCTTATTCCCCTCATCAAATTTTCCATAAAATAAATATTGTGGATAGAGGTTAAAATGCCGGCCAGCATTTCCCCGCTCTGGAACAAATGTTTTATGTAGCCGCGCGTAAAAGTACCGCAGGTATAACACCCGCAGCCTTTTTCAATCGGCTTTTTATCCAAGGCAAATTTTCCGGACTTCATATTCAGATTTCCTTTTTTAGTTAAAGCCGTGCCATTTCTTCCCAATCTAGTAGGAGTCACACAATCAAACGTATCTATTCCCCGTCTTACCGCTTCAAAAATATCTTCAACTGAACCAATTCCTAATAAATGCTTTGGTTTATTTTCCGGAAGATTTTCCACAGACCAATCCAATTCATTCTTTTTTCCTTTTTTAAATTTACCGAAAGCTCCGCCTATACCAAAACCGTCAAAATCCATCTTACCTATAAATTCTGAACTTTTTAGACGCAAGTCTTTATATTCTCCGCCCTGAACGATGCCAAAAAGCATTTGATCTTTTCGTTTGTGAGCCATCAAAGACCTTTCAGCCCAGCGATGAGTGCGTTCCATAGCCTCTTTTGTATATTCATAATCGGAAAAAGGCGAAGTGCATTCATCAAAAGCAAAAATAATATCCGCCCCTAATTTTTCCTGAATGCCGATCGATATTTCGGGATTAAGGAAAAGGTCGCGAT
>JAJYZL010000018.1:8546-8878 GCA_021799965.1 bacterium
TTCTTCCGGACCGATAAAATGTTTAGAACCGTCCAAAAATGATTTGAAATAAACACCATCTTCGGTAATCTTTGCAAATTTTTCCATTCCGGCATTTCTTTTTTTTCTGGCTTCCAAAGCCGGACCGGCAATTTTTGAAGCGCCATGCTCCAATCCAAGGCCCAAACTAAAAACTTGAAAGCCGCCGCTATCAGTAATGATTGGCTTTGGCCAGTTCATAAATTTATGCAAACCGCCAAGCTTTTTAACAACCTTATCGCCCGGGCGTAAAAATAAATGATATGTGTTGCACAAAATCGCCTCTATACCCATCTCATTAAGTTCGGCAGGCG
>JAJYZL010000019.1 GCA_021799965.1 bacterium
ATGAAAGAAATGATGAGGAAGAAAAAGGCGAATCTGGGAATGGAAAGATCCGGCCATTATTATTTCAGGGAATTTTTTAATTGCGACAGCGGTATTTTTGTGGCTTTGCAGATGATTAATTTTGTCGGCGGAGCAAGAGAAAGAATTTCAGAATATGCTAATAGTTTGCCCAAATATTATCAGATACCGGAAACTAATTTTCGTTTGCCGGTCAGTGAAGACGGCAACGAACTCAAGAAAAAGTTAGAAAAGATTAAAAATTTATATAAAGATCGGGCAATTCGGGTTTCGGAAAATGACGGATTACTAATGGAGTTCGGGGATTGGTGGATGAGCCTGCGTCTTTCTAACTCGGAAAATCTTTTGCGGTTAAATATGGAGGCCGTGAATGAAAAAATATTAGACTTTCAATATAAAAAAATAAAAAAAATTCTACCCCGATAATTTCCAGCTCTTGCCAAAATTAGCATTTAGTGTTAGCATATAAACTCGTTTGAATTAGTTCTTTTGAAAATCAAATAAATTCAGGAGGGAGATAGTATGCACAAAAAATTGTATTCGTGGCAGAAGTCGAGGAGGACCAACAAGGAATCTACCAGATTCGCTGAGGCGTTTGAGGCTGCGGCGTGCCGCAATCAAAAAATGTCTTTAGCCAACATCGTCTTTAAGATGATGAGTGGGGAAGGATGTTTTTCGTTCAAGACGGATCTGGAATTCGCAGTCGATCTCGACGCATTCAATAACGAGAAGCCTGCGAATATGGCCGATCTTTTACTGACCTTCGGTTTTCCCAAGGATCTGGAAAATAAAACTCGGACGTTTGAGCAAAATGCGGCTTTCGCAAAGATGCTTAAGCACGTACTCAAGCACAATCCGGATCTGACCATCGGCGAAATTCGCGCTTACGTGGTGATGGGACAGTCTTACTGCTCGTATCACAAGGACGAGGATCTCGCGGAGAGAATGGAGGCATTCGGGTCCTAAAAAAATAATCCCCTGCGTTGTTAAACGCGGGGGATTTTTATATGCCATCCAGCATTCAAAACCCCAGGTTTATGACCTGGGGATGGAGGCATTTCTGCTGTCTTCGTATAATCATTATTATACGAAGACAGCAGACAAGCTAAGCTTGAACTATAAAAATACCCTAGGTCTACGACCTAGGGTTCTTTATTTTAAAACAAGAAATTTCCCAGAGGAATTTTTCCGTTCCAATCAAATTCAACTTTAGCAATGGAGCGTCCGTGATTTGTCGGCACCATTAAATAGCCTTGTTTTTTGCCGAGATCGTAAAGCTCCTTGGTTATTTTCACGTCGTTAATGCAATAATTTTTCAGATCGTCCCAGCGCTTTTCATTATAAAATTTTATGGCTTCCAGACCGTGCGCGGTTTTGCCGACTTTCAAATTAGTCATAGCCAAAGTATCCAGCTTTACCCTGTGCCCGAGCTTTTCTTCTATTTCATCTAAAATATCCAAGCTTTCAATGGCTTTTACGTTGCAATCGTAATATTTATTTAAAATAGGAATATCAAAGCGGTTTGAACTAAAGCCTACTATCAGATCGGTAGATTTTAAAATAGGTTCAAAATCCTTGAATTCGTGCTCAAAAAAACCGAAGTATTTATCCTGGTTGTATGAATAAACACCCACAAAAGACATTTCCAGATCAAGAAGATGGTCTTGTCCACCTACGTCTTCAAAGGTATTTTTCGTCTCAATGTCTATGACTAATTTATCGTGCTGCATTTTTAAAAATTAAAACATTAACGAGTTAATGGGTTAAAGAATTGTTTTACTAACAGACTATATTTAGGGCGTTTGAATGTCAATGATAGAATATGTAGGGCGCTAACTGATTAGCTGATTAAAAAGTTGGCTATCTTGAGCATAAAAGAAAAGACGGAGAATTTATTCAGAAAAACCGATAATTTCTCGCAAGTCTTTTTAACCAACCAACCCATTAATTCTTTAGTGCTTTAATTGGTTAATCGAATTATTGTATAATAAAGTCATGACAAATAAATTTAATTTCTGGAAATTAGCAACCTCCATTTCTTTAGTTGGTTTAGCTTTAGTATTGATTTATCAGGTTTCTTATGCTTGGACAAATCCAACTTCTAATCCGCCAAGTGGCGCGGGAGCAATTACGGCAAACGGCGGAAAAGTTGGTATTGGAACGGCTGCCCCCGCCGGAACACTTGATATTGTAAACACGTTAGACGGAAGTCCTTCTTTGAGGATTAGCAATACAGTTTCTAATAACCCATATATTCAATTTCAAAGCGGGGGTTTTATTCAGGATTTAGGAAGCGGCGCTTTGAGAGAAAGAGCTAGCGGTACTTCCGGATATTTAGTATTTGACACAAATAGTACCGAAAGAGTTCGTATTGACTCTAGTGGAAACGTTGGCATAGGGACAGCGGCGCCGTCTGCTAAGCTTCATGTTTCTGGTGGCGCGATAAAAAATGATGGTACGGGAGCTGGCATTACTACGGCGGGCAACGTTCTTTCAACCGGCTTGGAGGTTGATGGATATGGGGCCGGAAGCGGAATTATTAAATTGCAGGGTAACCCCGGCGACCCTCAGTATTACACTAATTTTAATCAGGCTTATGGCGGTCATGGACTTACAATCACGGCGCATAATTATGGCGTGTCGGATACTATTATGAATTTGTATGGCGGCAATGTCGGTATTGGAACGACTAATCCGGGCGCAGCTTTAGAAGTCAATGGAGCATTAAAATTATCTGGTAGTTCGCCGACGTATAAGATCACTAATGTTCTTGACCCTACGGCCTCATCTGATGTGGCAACTAAGGCCTATGTGGATGCGGCGGGCGTAGTAAGAACTCCTCATACACAGGTTTTTACTTCTAGCGGAACTTGGAGTTATTCTTCCGCTGGTTCGCCAAGCGCGGTTTATGTATTTTTGGTTGCCGGCGGCGGAGGTGGCGCCGTTTACGGCGGCGGAGGTGGCGGAGCAGTTGTCCGTCAATGGGTTTCTGTGTCTGGAGATATTACTGTAACAATCGGTGGCGGCGGAGCGGGTGGCACTTCCAGCTCCAATGGAACAAATGGTGGTAACTCTACTATGTCTGGTGGAGTATCTTTAACGGCTTATGGGGGTGGGGGTGGAGGAACCGGAACCGGCGCGGGATCAAATGGTGGGACGGGCGGGGGAGGTGGCGGGAGGGGCGGCGGAGGTGGTGGTGGTGCCGGTGGTGTTGGCGGGGACGGTTGGACCGTTAACAGTTCCGCTGTTGTGATAGCTGGGGGTGGTGGTTCTCAGGGCGGGGCCGGTGGTCGGGGTTTTAACTATTCATCTGGTTACTTTGGCGGCGGTAATGGTGGTATTGGCATCGATGGTTTTGGAGGGGGCGGAGGAGGGACTGGGCCTAATAGTCTTGGCAGTGGGTCATCCGGCGGTGGAGCGGCTACTACGGGTACGGGAATGGCTGGAACGGCGAATACGGGTGGTGGTGGTGGTGGTGGTGCTGTTGCTGGTGGTGCCGGTGGTTCGGGTTATGCTTATATAATGTGGTATCAGTAAGCCAAAACTCCCCAAAATATTTATAATGACTAAAAAATCCCTTTTCGGGATTTTTTAGTTTGTGATAATATATAAAATATTATGAATTGGCGCAAAAATAAATCTGTGGCAGCCGTTGGTTTAATAATTATCTTATTGATAGTTGCGTTAATTTTATTTTTTATAAATCGAATGTTGCAGCCTGTTTTTAATAATCTAGAAAATCAGAATGCCGAGAGCTTGACAACGTCTAATCCTGCTTCTTGCGTGGTCACCAAAGAAGAAAAAATTGTTTCCGGCCAATCAATGGCGCCGTTAATTAAAGATGGGCAAACTATTAAAATCCTTTTCGATTATTATAAATGTCATGGCGTAGAAAGAAATGATGTAGTGGCTTACAAGTTTAGTGGCGACGCAAATCCGATAATCAAAATGATTAAGGGTATGCCCGGCGACACCTTTCATCTTCTGCGGGCGTCCGGCAGCTGTTGGAATATCTTAATCAATAATGAATTTTTGAAAAATTCCCAAAACATTTCTTATTGTTTCCCCGATGATCGTAGATTGGCTCTATACGAAAAAGACTATAATGGTCTGATTCCAAAAAATGCTTACTTAATCTTTGGTGATCAGCCCGGCGGATCTTTAGATTCTAGCGTTTTCGGTTTGATTGATCAGGGTGATATTTTAGGTAAAGTTGAATATTAGGGAGTATTAAGAAGCCCGACTTCCCGATAATGATTTATGGGGGTAGGCTCATTTCCCACCATTTGAGCCGATAGGCGGATAGAAAGAAAATTTTTTATCTATAAATTAATTCCAATAATCTTTCTTTTTGGATTTTTAGGATTAATAAGTAAGCGCAAATTGAAATTAAGATATTGATTAATAGCGGAACGCCGGCAATTTGTATTAAATAAGTAAGTATTGCCATAGTAACTCCGGCAATAATCATTTTTTTAATGTTTGGAAAAACGGAGAACGGATTGGTGATCTGCATTTTATGCCAGATAAAGTAATTGGAAACTATTTGAGTTAAAAGTGTGGCAACCGAAGAGCCGCCGATTCCCCATTTTGGTATTAAAAGAAGGTCAAAAATAATATTTCCAATAGCGCCTATCATTGAAAATGTAATAAAGTTTTTTTGTTTTTCGTGAGCCAAAACGGAATTGCTAACTATAGCGGAGGGGAAAATTATCAAAATTGTCGCCATCAAAATTTGAAATGAGAGTGTTGCGGGGCGATATTCTTTGCCGAAAACTAGATCAATTATTGGGCCACCCAAGATTATTCCTCCGAGTGCTATAGGAATTGCCGCCAAAAAGGATGCAGCTATCGCTTGCTCTAAAACTTTCTTTCCGCCTTCCAATCCTTCTTTTAATGTTTTGGTCAGCGCCGGAAAAATACTTACAGCAAAAAGCGAGGCCATTGTGTATAGGACGTATATTGGTTTTTGAGCAGCTGAATAATATCCCGTTTCTGCCGCTGGCCGCATCCAGCCGATTATGACCAGATCGGTATTCAGCATTATGGATCCCAAAAAGCTGGCGAGGGCGAAAGGAAGAGAAGACTTAAGAAGCGGCCACACTAGTGAAGGGTCGAACTCTGAAAAAGAAGCGGTAAAATGGTCTTTGAGCAGGAAAAATATTCCAAGGAATCCAACAACTACACCTAAAAGATAACCGATGGCGAGAGATTGGCTGTTTGGCGAAACGAATAGAAAAAATAATCCGAATGCGGTGATAAAAAAATTGGTAAGGATCTCGTTAAGCGCTTCGTATTGCATCTTTTCTTTGGCACGGCTTATAACAAAGCCAAAGTTTCTCAAGCTATCAAATAAAAGTATCAAGGAAACTACGGGCATCAGCTTTTTGGCTTCGGGAATATTCGTAATGTATGGTGCTCCGAAGATCAAAATGAAAATTCCTATTGCTAGCAGAATAAGTTTTAAGCAGAAAGCGGTTGAAAAATATCTCTTGGAGTGTTCAGGGGTTTTGGCTGATTCGCGCGTGACTATGGCGCCCATTCCTATATCCGAAAATATTGTCATAAAAGCCACCAGTGTCATTACATATGAAAAAGCGCCCCAGCTTGATGGTCCTAAAACGCGTGCGGCAAAAATTATAAGTCCCATTCTTACGAATCTGCCGGAAACTTGCCCAAAAAATAGCCAAAAAGTGTTTTTGGCTACAGTTTGTCTGAGACTTTGGTTTTCAAAAAGAAAAGACCTTATTTTTCTAAGCATTAGAGCTAGTTATTGGTAAATAAAAATTTTATTGTTCTCAGTAAGATGCTGAAATCCAAAAACGGCGAATTGTTTTTAATATAGTAAATATCAAACTGCGTTTTTTCATAAGCTTCTTTTACGGTGGCGCCATAGCGGAAGTTTATCTGCGCCCAACCGGTGATTCCCGGTTTGGTCAGGTGTCTGAGTTCGTAATAGGGAATCTCTTTTTTGAGGGAAACTACGAATTCCGGACGTTCTGGTCTGGGGCCGATAAAAGACAGATCGCCTTTAAGGATATTGAATAGCTGCGGCAGCTCATCTACGTGAGTGGCTCTTAAAAAGTGCCCGATATTGGTGGCGCGGCTGTCGTTGAAATAATTTGCCCACTGCGGACCATTTTTTTCGGCATCGTTTTTCATTGTGCGGAATTTATATATTGTGAACTCAACGCCATTTTTCCCAACCCTTTTTTGCTTAAATATCGCGGGTCCGTCGGAAGTTAGTTTTACCGCGACCGCAATTATTAAGAGAAGGGGAGAGAGTATTATTAGCATCAAAAAAGCCGCCAAATATTCAAAGGGTGTTATCAGAAATTCATAGGTTTTGTGTTTTTGAGTGATATTTTCCAGAAACCACACCTCTTCCAGTTCTGCCAGGGGAACTTTTTTAAAAATGAGCTCGTAAAGCTCGGCCAGATCCACAACGTCTATGCCGGCCAGAAGAGTTTTGTAAATCAAGCTTGCGGATTTAAAATCTTTTTTGATATGAGCTGGTAAAACTATGGTATTGATATTGTTGGCTATGATTATTTCAAAAAGATGTTCAAATTCTTTATCTTTCAGGCCATCTTTCATCCAAAATTTTATTTCATATCCTAGCTGAGTATTTATTTTGAGATAATCCGAAATTTCTTGGGATACCAGATTGTTGCCAACCAAAAGTATTCTGGTGCCGGCTTCGCTTTTTCCGATTACTGTGTTTGCAATGCGCCTGTAAAAATAGCCCAGCAGTCCGAATATTATCAGGAAGATAAAAAGATTTGTTTTTGGCGCCACGTTCATGTTTGCGTTCAGATAGAAAAAAGCTATGGAAATAGCCGCATTCAAGGACAGCGAATACCAGAATTTTTTTGTAAATTCCAGATTATTTTTAAGTGACCTAAGATCATATAGGCCGGCGATATAAAATACAAAAAGCCATATTGTTAAAATCAGCGAAAAGGGGACGATGTGAAAATTAAATAGTTGAGCGTAAAAGCCAGAACTGTATCTTAGCCACAGAGTTAAAATAAGAGAAACATAAAATATGGCTATGTCGCCTATAAATATTGCTATTTGTTTTGTTTTAAAATAATAATCCATATCTCGTTGCTCTTCTTCTTATCTAGTATATAATATATAACAAGTTGAAAAATAAAAATATTCTAAGTCGTTTTTAAAAAAATAATTAATATATAAAAAATATGGATAAAAATAATGACGGTAAGATCAAAGAAATTCTGAATAACGAAAAAGAGATTTTGACTGAAGTTAAAGAAGAGAAAAAAGTTTCTTTAAATAATTCGGGAATGGGTAATTATATTTTGTCTGGGTCAATTTTGATTGCGGCATTATTAATTGCCGGTGCAGTTGTCTACAGCAACGGCGCCAAGGTTTCTCCAACTGCTAATGTTGCCGACAATACCGCCAAAGCCGCAAATAACAAGAGCGTTCTTCAAGTTAAGAGTGATGACATTGTTTTGGGCCAGAGCTCTGCCCCGGTTACGATTGTTCTTTACTCCGATCCTTCTTGTCCATTTTGCGCGGCCGCTGATGGATCCAATGTTGTTGCCGGACAGGATAGTACGGGAAAGGATATACATATAATTTCTGATTATTTGCAAAAAAGTGATCCTTCGTGGCAGGCGCCGGTTCCCAATATTATCAGCAATTATGTAAATTCCGGAAAAGTTAGGTTGGTATTCAGATATTTCCCGGGTCATGGTTCCGGTGAACAAGCCATGAAAGTGTTATATTGCGCCAACGAACAGGGCAAATTCTGGCAGCTTAGCGATGCAATATTCCAAAATCAATCAGATGTAGCCGATCTTAATAAGGTTAAAGCTTTGGCTTCTGGAATCGGAGCCGATGTTTCTAAAATCAACGATTGTTTGGCATCGGGAAAATATGATTACAAGATAAAACAGGATACAGATTCTGGAACTCAAGCAGGCGTTAACGGTACTCCGGCATTCTTTATAAACGGTACGCTTTTGTCCGGCGCTCAGCCGTTTAGTCAATTCCAGCAGGCAATTGACGCTTTGTTGCAAAATAAATAAAAAATAACATGGAAAAGAAAGTTAAAATATATTCAACTCCAACTTGTTTTTATTGTCAAACAACCAAAGAATTTTTTGCCAAGAACGGCATAAAATATGAAGAGGCGAATGTATCCAGCGATCTGAAAGCTCGTGAAGAAATGGTCAGAAAATCCAATCAGCTTGGAGTGCCCGTAATTGAAATAGGGCATGAGATTATAGTTGGTTTTGATAGGGTGGCCTTGGAGGCCGCGCTTGGTCTGAAAAAGTAATTTTTAAATATCTATCAATGTACGATCTAATAATTATAGGCGGCGGTCCGGCCGGAGTTTCTGCCGGAATTTATGCAGCCAGAAAAAAAATAAAATTTCTTTTGATCACGGAAAGTTTTGGTGGTCAATCAGCAGTTGCTTCGGAAATACAGAATTGGATTGGTACGAAATCTATTTCCGGTTTTGATCTTGCGAAGAAAATGGAAGATCATCTTATGTCGCAGGAGAGTGTTGAAATAGAAGAGGGTTCTTTTGTTGAAAAAGTTGAGAAAAAGAACGGAGGGTTCAGAGTTTTGTTGCAAAATGGAAAAGAATTTGAAGCTAAAACTATATTAGTGGTTTCCGGAGGCCGAAGACGCAGATTGGGCATTCCCAGCGAAAAAGAGTTTGAAAATAAAGGTGTGGCTTACTGTTCTACTTGTGATGCGCCGCTATTTGCCAAAAAAACTGTA
>JAJYZL010000020.1 GCA_021799965.1 bacterium
GTGCATAAAGAGATGTTTTTAGATCGCTTTGTAATGTATCAGATATTTTTTTAGTGGCGGCTGAAATATCGGAAGATGTAGGATACGCAAGCTCGCCTACAAATCCCCCTGTCATAGCCGCTTTAGATTCTCCATAAAAAGCATTATATTTTGGACTGCCTTGGAATCCTGGAATCGTAAATAGTTTAACCGGATCTATGTTGTAACTAGCCCCTGCTTTTTCGGCAACTACAGCCGCGTCAATACTCGAAGGAATTATCTTGCCTTCAGAAATTCGCGCCCCGGGAACGGTTATATTTTTTGTTAATAAAAATATTTTTCCATCCGGAGACATAAATCTTGTATTTTTAACAAGTGGCTGAGCGCTAGAACTATAGCTGTTGTATATAGTAATTGTTCCGGTAGCTACATTGGATACTTGTTTTTTTCCGGTTGCCGGAAAAAGCATGGTTGTATTCTTTGTCGCTGTAAATTTTTGATTGGGTATCGTAACGGTTGTATAGTCCGACTTGGCCGATAACTGAGTAATTACCGAATCGTTATAAGACCAGTCCAGTTTTTTTGTAATGATTTTTATATCAGCCTTTGGCAATACCGTAATAGCCTCGTAAGCAATAAAACTCAAAACAATTAATGCGGCAACTGTTTTTATTGGGAATTTTTTAATAAACGATTCTTTTTCTTCGTCGTGTATTTCCTCAACGTCTTCATGTGTTTTTTCCTTTTTGAAAATTTCATTTCGCGCTATATCATGACGAGGTTCACTTTCATTTTGTTCATGCATTTCGTCTGAAAGTTCGTTAAAAAACTCTTCCTCTTTTTGTCTTGCTTCAACAATAGGTCGTCTTTTAATTCGACTAGGTGAAGCTGCTTTTTTGGGAATTATATCGGAAAACTGTTTTTTGTTTCTTACAAAGAAAGGGTTTATAGCTTCTATGCCAGCAAGCTCGGCTAATTCGATAACACGATTATCAACTGATTCTATAAGAATTTTTTTATCTATCGCATCAGCCTCTCTTTTTAATAAATGAAAATTCTCAAGAGATTCGGCTAAGTGAGAAAATCTTGGAATAATCAAAATAATCTCGTTGACATCTGCATCAATTATTTTTTCGACAATTATAGCCGCATCATCACTTTTATTTACGCTTATTTTCTTCATTTTTAAATATTTTTAAGATAAAAGCCACCTTACCCTTCTGTTCGCCAAATAACTTATTTTTTCATTTTTTGGCATCATGGATAATTCCAATAAAACAGAAAGCAAGGTTGCTGGATTTTTTAATTTATTAGCTGACTTTTTAAATTGTAGCGTAAAACCGAAATTTTTCATAACCAAATCGGTGGATAACAATTGAACGTTGTAGTTTTTACTGAATTTAGATTTAAAACGATCAGAAATTAAGCAGGTCGGAGGATTAAAATATGGATTAATGTAAAGATTTCCTGATTCCGAAGTTACGGATTCGATTCCGTTAGCTAATACTTGGCATTCTTCCATAAGAAGATTTTCCATTCGTTTTGTAAAATGAGGAGAGCCGCCATTTTTGTTATACGTATCTATCACCGAATGAGCTACAGCGTGATCAATTTTAAAATTTTCCTTAATATTATCAACCAGAGAATTACCTCCCCATTTAAAATTGTCTAAATAATTCAAATGTCCTGCCGAAGCTTGAAAAACGGCTGTCCGATCAGGAAATAGATTTGCCAAAAATATGGGCTCTTTTTCGCTTGTATTTTTAAGAAGTGCATGTAAGAGAGTGGTACCTGCTTCACTTATAAAAATTATTTTATTTGTAGGCAATATTTCGCGAATGCCTTTTACAAAATCTCTTACCGCATACGTTTCACTCAGATAAATTTCTACTGATTTTGCTTTGAATCCCAAAGGATTTACTACCTTATGTCCGTCAACTTTTATACCTCTAATACGCACATCGCTTAAAAGGACGTCGATTTCTTCTATGCTCATTTTTTTTGCTGTTTTTGGACGTTGTTTATCAAAGAATCTCCAGATCGCCTGAGAAACTAAATTATCCAGATCAGCCTCATCAATAATTTCCTTTGGTTTGGGACGCACTAAGGACACTGAGGAATAGATTGTAGTCGCTAAATTAAAATCAAGATTCAATATAACTTCGAAATCTGATCTCTTAGGGATCTTTTTTAATATTTTTTTAATTTCCCGCAGCAAATAATCACTTTCTAGCTTATCAATTTCTTTTATCCAGTTTTTATATACTGTTATATTCCTACTAACTAAGTCAGCTTTTAATTCGGTAATTTGAAGATAGTGATTAACTATTTCGATAACCAAAAAGTTCGGTTTTCTTACCGTTAGCCTGTCTAATATTCCTTTTAAAAATTTGAGGTCTAACACATTTAATTATACCACCATATTGAAAATATATGTAAACACGGTTATTGAGTATTTGTTCGGTGAGTAATTGCTACACATAATAAATAAAAAACCCGTAGTTTTACCTACGGGTTTTCATTTTTGAATTTTAACTGAAAAAATGCAGAACTATCCCCTCTCTGATCGTTCCGATTTATGCAGCAGTATCTTTTCTCCTTCGTATCCACAGCTTAGACATCTTTTGCGGGAAAATTTTCTGTCGGTAATTTTCCACCAGCCAGCATTGTAATATTTTATCGTGTCGGATACTACGGAATCATATGATGTTAATTTGCCACATTTATCACATTTTTTGGGAAAAACGTAATAAACGAATCCTATTAACATTATTTCGAGAAAAGCCATGATTCCCATAACCAAGACATCCAAAACCGTACATGTCCCCATAGAATACATGAATCCCTCCTTTTTAACTGTAAAATAAGCTTATTCAAATATAAGGCAAATGTCCGAAAAGTCAATTTCGAATAGAATCTATTTAATTAAAAATTTTATCCTTCTGGTTCCCGCTCCGACTGATTCCTGTTTCTGGATTTTGAAACTACCAACTTGCGAAGTATGTTCCACATGGGGACCGCCGCAGAATTCAATGCTGTAAGGCTTTCCGCCTAAAGCCGCATCAGGACCGACAAAATAAACTTTTACGACGTTTGGATATTTTTCCTTAAAGAAGAACAGCGCGCCAGTTTTCTTGGCTTCTTCAATTGGCATTTCTTTAAAATAAACTGGCAGATCTTTACTAATAACATCGTTTACCTCATCCTCAACTTTTTTAACCTCGTCTTCTGTAAGCTTTCTGCTGAAAGAAAAATCAAATCTGCCTCTTTCCGGATTAATATCCGAGCCCATTTGCTTAACTTCTTCGCCCAACGTATTTCTAAGAGCTTTTTGAAGCAAATGCGTGGCAGTGTGAAGCCTGATCACCTTATCCATATCTTCTTTTGACCCAGCTTTAAGCTCGCCGGTATCCAAAAGCAAGCCGTGTCCGCCGAACTTTTTCTCTGCTCCCGCACGGGAAATTTCCTGATGTTTTTTATATTCTTCATCAAATCCAGCCTCATCAAAAGCAACCTTCTTTTCTTTACAAAATTCCTGCATCAACTCCTTGGGAAATCCGTAGGTTTCATAGATAGAAAAAGCGTCTTTACCGGAAAGTGTTTTCTGAACTTTTTTAAAACCAAGCATTCTTTGCAATTGCACGAAGAAAGTTTCACCTTCGCTTTGTGAAAGTAAACCATTAAATATTTTTATGCCTTCACCAAGCGTTTTTTCAAATTTTCCTTTTTCAGTATAGTAAGCATCTATAATTTCCTTTTTGTTATTCAATTCCGGATAGGCTTCGCCAAAAGTATCAACCACTCTGTCCAAAACCAAGGGAAACAGATCGGCGTGAATATCATATTTTGAACTATAAGCCATTACCCTTCTGAGTAATCTGCGCAAAATATAACCCGCTTCTTTATTGGATGGTCGAACTCCATCTGCTAATAAGAAAATTGATGAGCGCAAGTGGTCGGCTAATATTCTTGTTATTTTCGGATCAAGCGCGTGACTAACTTCCTTAATCTGTTCAATTATCGGCGCAAATAGATCTGTTTCAAAAACCGTATCTTTGTTCTGCGTCACCATTACCAATCGCTCAAATCCCCTGCCGTTATCAATTCCTTTTTGAGCTAACTGCTCATATTTGCCTTCCTTTGTTTTGTTGTATTGGACAAAAACATCATTACCTATTTCCATAAAATGCCCGCAATCGCAGTTTGGATGACAAGTTGCTCCAAACTTTTTATCGTGTGGCTTATCAAGCTCATAAAACATTTCCGCATCCGGTCCACAAGGGCCAGGTCCGGCTTCCCACCAATTCTTTTCTCTACCATAAAGGAAAATTCTTTCTCCAACTTTTGCATTTATTCCGGCTTTTGCAAATTGTTTCTGCCATATTTCTATTGCCTCCTTATCAGCCGGCACCTCGTCGTCACCTTTAAAGCAAGATACATAAAGACGCTGCGGATCTAAACCTAAGCCCTCTTCGGAAGTTAAAAATTCAAAACTAAGTGGAATAGCCCTTTCTTTAAAATATTCACCAAAAGAAAAATTACCGGTCATTTCAAAAAGAGTAAGATGGGAAAAATCACCGACCTCGTCTATATCCGTTGTTCTAAAGCATTTTTGAATTGAGCAGACCGCCTTCGAATTAAATGCTTTCATCGGATCAACTACTCCGGTCAAATATGCTTTAAATTGCTGCATTCCGGCAGTTGTTAAAAGTACTGATGGATCATCAGGAATCAAAGATGAGGATTTCACCATTTTATGTCCCCTTTTCTCAAAAAAGCTGAAAAATTTTTTACGCAGTTCGTTTGATGTCATATATTTATATTATTCTTCTAAATTTTCCGGACCTTGTAAAGATTCCGGTTCAATTTCTGCCGATGTGCCGGTAATCTTTAAAACATCTTTGTCTATCTTGCCAAGCTCTTTATAAGCGCTGTTGTACATATTAACCGTTGTGCCAAGATGCCCGCCAAGTTTTTTAAAGAAAGTCTCATAGCTGCCAATATGTTTTCCCAGGTTTTCCACGCGCTTCCTTATTTCTTTTGCCGATTCCTCTATTTGAAGCGCTTTAAGTCCCTGCAAAATAGTCTGGAAATAAGCCAAAAAAGACGTCGGCGAAACAATTACGACCTTCTTGTCTTTAAAGGCGTACTGAATGAGATCCTGTGTGTTGCTTTTTACCGCCCCAACTTTATTTATCAAAAGATCATAATAAATTCCCTCTGCAGGAATAAACATAAAAGCGAATTCCATAGTTCCTTCTTCCGGCTTGATATATTTTGAAGTTTCATCGATTCTGTTTTTTAAATCCTGTTTAAAAAGCTTTTCAAGCTCAGCGTGTCTTGTCGGATCATTTTCTTCAAGAATTCTGTTGTAATTTTCTAGGCTAAATTTTGAATCTATTGGAATGATTTTGTCTTTCACAAAAATAACAGCATCAACGATTGAGCCATCTTTAAATTTATACTGCATTTGATACTGACCCGGCGCCATCACATTTTTTAGTAATGTTTCCAAAAAATATTCTCCCAGTACTCCGCGCTGCTTTGGATTCTTTAAGATATCCTGCAGATTTTTTAATTGATCAGCCATGCTAAAAACCTGTTTTTGTCCCTCGCCCACCTTCGTGAGCTCCTGAGTTATTTCCTTAATAAGCCTATTGCTTTCCGATGCCTGCCTTTGTATGGTGTCAGCCTGCCTCTGCATAGTATCCGACATTTCACCCTTGCTTATATCCAGTCGCCTGGTTATTTCATGGAGCTGATTTTGTAAAAGCAATAGCGAAGAATCGTCTTTTTTGGGTTCAACTTCTTTTTGTTTTTTTAAATAAATAAAAATTCCGGCGAAGCCGCTAATTAAAACTATTAAAACTACGGTTAATAAAATATCTGAGGACATAGTAAATTAATTATACATTAAAAAAGCCCCCGCGCCATTCTGATCTTAATCAGATTAACGCGGGGGCACGTCCTATACTTTCTGAACAGGAAGAAAGTTAGGAATAGACATCTGGTTTGTTCTTGTACCTATTTCTATTGCCATGTCGGGCTTTTTCTGAAAGCTTACATGCAATTTGCCGTATATCTTGCTCTGAATTTCTTCTCGGCAAATAATGCATATCCTTTCTATTAAAAGCTTTCTTTTTCCTAACAAATGACAAAGAACATAGGCATATGCGACTAAGGCAACTTCCGGATTCTTAGGAAACAAGCAGGCCATTTCCCCCTCTCTCATCATCAGCCCGTCGAAAGAAATGCTTTTCGGTTCTTTTCTTATCAGATACCATCCGGGATTTATTACTTTGCTGTTCAGAGTAGCCATTTCTTTTCCGTAGATGCCGAAAGCACAAAATCCCGGTACTGACGAACAGATTTCTTTTAACGTCATCCTTTTGGGTACTGCCATAAGACAGAAACCATCTTTTGCATGTTGCCTCAGACTTTCTTCGTTGATAGAAAAAGAACAGAAAACCCCAAGTTCTTTTTCGGACAGAGTCTTTCCGAATGCCGTGCAAGACTCGGCTAAGCTAATGAAATTTTCTCCAAAAATTTCTTTAGCTTTTTCTTCAGCCCCCTTCAGTCTCATTTTAAAATTCATATTCCCTCCAACTAAAAATTTTCAAACAACTATAAATATATTATGCCAATTTTTTATAAAAAAAGCAAGACCATATTAGACGAAAAACAATAAAAAGATGATTGGATTTCTGTGAATCTAATCTAATTTTATAGATAAAACTTTAGACACGCCGTCTTCTTCCATTGTCACACCGTAAAGTACTTCGGAAGATTCCATCGTCGCACGATTATGCGTAACGATCATGAATTGCGTATTTTTAGAAAAATTCTTAATAAGCTCGGCAAAACGGCGGGTATTCTTTTCATCTAAAGCCGCATCTACTTCGTCTAATACCAAAAATGGCGGCGGACTCACGGAAATAAGCGCAAATAATACGGCAATGGATACCAAGCTTTTTTCACCGCCGGAAAGCATTTCTAAACCATGAATTTTTTTACGCGGCAATGTAAGATCTATTTCTATGCCTGCAGTTAATTCTTCGTCTTCGTCATTTTCTAATTCTTTCGGCATAGGGTTTGCTTCGTCAGCCAGCCCTTCATCCGGCAAGATCTGCTTTTTAGGTTCAGGCTTTTCCAAGAGCAATTTTCCTTTTCCGCCGCCAAACATAAGCTGAAAGAATTTGTTAAACTCCTCGTTGATTTTATCCAGAGATGAAGCAAAGTCATTATGTATTTTTACATCAAGGTCTTTTATCAATGCTGTCAGATCAGCCGAAGCTTTTTCCAGGTCAGCCATTTGCGTTGAAAGAAAATTAAACCTAGCCTCTGTTTCTTTGGCTTCGTTTAAAAGCGCCTGATCTATTTCTCCAACACTGGCCACTTCGGCGCGAAGCTTAAATATCTTTCGTTCGGTTTCAAATATATTAAGCGACTCCGCATTTTCCAAACCAGTTTTTAATTCATTTATATTCTTCCCCGCCTGAGATATCTGTGTTTCCAGATCCTGCATTTTTAAATTAAATCTCTCCGAGTTAAAAGAAATCCTGTTTTTTTCTGATTGAAATCCGGAAATTTCATCTCTTTTTGCCTCAACCTCATGAAAAGCCTTTTTAAATTCAGAGTTAAAACTTTCTAATCCAGCGGAAAATCCACCCTCAGCTTTCTTGGCTTCTTCTAGTTCTTTGATAATTTCAGAAAGCTGTTTGGATAATTTATCTTTTGATTCTTTCAATCCGGCCAATTCATCTGATCCGCCTTTTTCGTTGCCAAATTTCAAAAAATTATCTATTTTTGAAAAAATTTCAGCAAGAGCAGATTTAATTTTAGCTAAGTCGCTTTCACCGGAAAGATTTTTTATAACCATTTTAAGATCGTTTAATACGCCAAGAGCTTTTCTCGGGTCAATTTCCACAGCAGAGGAAAATTCAATTTTTACTTCTAACCTTCCCAATTCTTTTTCTAATTCCGATTTTTTATTAAACAGCTCGTCTTTCTTTGCTTGTAATTTGTCTAATTCTGCCCTATTGCTTGGCCTGGATGATTCAACTTTGCTTAATTTTTCCTGTAAAACTTTAAGCTCGGCTGTTTTTGCTGTTATTTTAAAATCAACTTCTTTTAATTGAGGAGTGAATTTTTCTAGCTCAATTGAAATTTCTTTCAATTTGCTACGGAAATATAAATATTCCAAATCGTTAAGTTCTTTTTCGGTTTCCGCCAGCTTTTCCCATTTTCCAGTTTGCCGTTTTAAAAACTTTAGATGCGGGCCGATCTCTTCTATCATCACCCTCACTTTATCCAGATTAATTCCGGTATTTTTAAGTTTTCTCTGGGCTTCATTCTTTTTAATCTGATACTGCCTTAATCCCAAAATTTCTTCGATCATTTCTCTTCTTTCTTCGGGAGTTGATTTTACAAAGAGATCGCTTTCGCCTTGGTTAATAACCGTAAGACCGTGCGTGCCAAGCCTGGCCTTAGCAAA
>JAJYZL010000021.1 GCA_021799965.1 bacterium
GGAGGTCTCTACTACACCTACATCCCAGGATCCTGGGCTCTTTCCGCCACCATGGAATCAGACAAATATCTTGCTACTTCCGCCGTCTCTGATGGCGGATATAGCCCCTACAGATATGAAGCCGGAAGTGATCTCTCTATAGACGCCAATCTTCCCGATTGCGGAGGTCTTCCCGTCTCTTACCAAGGTAAAACATACAATACGGTTGAAATTGGGCATCAGTGTTGGTTTCAAACAAATCTTGATTATGATAATGGCTGCACCACGAAAACTTGGGTAAACTCCACCGACGTAGGCTGGTGCGGATACTACACGGGAGGTCCATTTGCCAACGAGGGTCTTCTCTATCAATGGTCTGCGGCTATGAATGGATCTACAACTGCCGGAGCTCAGGGCATATGTCCATCGGGTTGGCATATACCCACTCACGATGAATGGACGACTTTAGAAAGAACTGTTTGTACTTCAGGAACCTGCACTACGGATTTTCTTTATGACACGGCTACTACTGGTTGGAGAGGATCCGATGAAGGAACCAAATTAAAGGTCGGGGGTTCATCTGGTTTTAACGGTATTTTAGCCGGCTCTCGCGATACCGGTGGTTCGTTCAACAATCGTACTTCCAACACGAACATCTGGTCTTCGGTCGAGAGCGGAGGTAATGCGTGGAAACGGAACTTGAACTCTGGCAACGCAACGGTGAACCGGAACACAAATAATAAGGCCTACGGCTTTTCTGTCCGCTGTCTCAAGAACTGGTTATATTCTCTTTTGATTTGTCACTGCGAGTGAAGCGAAGCAATCCATCCTAAATGAATTATTAATAAGATTGCCACGGGCTAAGGCCCTCGCAATGACAGAAAAATATGCCATCAGATGAACTTTTATTTGATTTGTTTAAAGCGTATTATGACGCCCGCAAAAATAAGCGCTCTACTATAAACGCCCTGGCTTTTGAGATAAATTATGAGTCAAAATTATTTGAGCTTTATAAGGAAATAAAAAATGGGACATATAAAATAAACAGAAGCGTTTGTTTTATATCATTTAATCCGGTTCAAAGAGAGATATTCGCGGCTGATTTTCGTGATAGAATTGTCCATCACCTTATTTATAACTATATCAATCCAATTTTTGAGCGTTTGTTTATAAATGACAGCTACAGCTGCCGCGTTGGCAAGGGAACTTCTTACGGCATTAAACGGCTGGATCATTTTGTCCGCTCTTGTTCCCGAAACTATACCAGAGATTGTTATATTCTTAAGCTGGATATAAAAGGATATTTTATGGCCATAGACCACTCTATTTTATATAAAAAAATTGAAGCGGTTTTGAATAGTTTTAGGAAAGAAGCGGATTTTGACGTTGATCTGATTTCGGGTCTTATTCGTCAAGGTATATTCAGCGACCCGACAAAAAATTGCTTTATAAAGGGAAAGAAAGAAAATTGGGAAGGATTGCCTAAATCTAAAAGTCTTTTTTGGTCCGACAAAAACAAAGGTCTTCCCATAGGCAATTTAACTTCGCAGTTGTTTGGAAATATATATTTAAACGATTTTGACCATTTTGTGAAATACAAACTTAAGTGTCGGTATTATGGCCGCTATGTGGACGACATCGTGATAGCCCATCAAGACAAAGAATACCTTAAATCCCTCGTTCCTATTTTAAAAAAATATCTGCAAAAAGAGCTTTCGCTTAAATTGCATCCCAAGAAAATATATTTACAGCATTTTTCCAAAGGAGTTCGTTTTCTCGGAGCGTTTATTAAGCCGTATAGAATTTATATAGGCAATCAAACCAAGGGAAGTTTTTATAAAAAAATTAGATATTGGAATAATTTTATCGAAGAAAAACCAGGAGAGTTTAACGGAGAAAACGTAGAGCGGTTTTTATCTTGTATGAATTCATATTTGGGAAATATGAAGCAATTTAACACTTATAAACTTCGTAAGAAAATACTTACACAAAACTTATCATCGCAATTTTGGAATTGTTTTTATATTTCTGAGGAATATGATAAGCTCACGATTAATAAATAGTAATTAAAGCAGCTATTGTTAATTACAAATTTCCGTTTTTGAAATCCTTAAAAGACATTGGTTTTTTGCCTTCAGGCTGGACTTTGAGGAGCTCTAGTTTGCCGTTTTTTAGTTCGGCTTCCAGAAGTTTCACGCGTTTTTCACCCGATCTTGTTTTAATAAACGTAAAAACTCCGGGATCAGGATTTAAGGCGCGGATCTTGTTAAAGATTTTCTCCGCTTCGTCATCGCGAGGAGTCTGCGACGAAGCGATCTCTTTTGTTGGGATTGCTGCGACCTCGGAAGGTCTCGCAATGACAGAGGGGGGTAATTCTACAAATCCGTCTTCGGTTGTGAATTTTTTTTGTGAAAGTTGCATGGGAGTGATCTTGTTCAACTCCTTTTATTTTTTCGGCTATATATTTTGGTAAATTTTCGATCAATAACTTTGCGCCCAGCTCAGCGAGTTTTTTCTCCAAGGATTTGTAATTGTCTTTTTCGTTGATATCGCATTCCGTACTGGCTAGAACTTGGCCATGGTCAATTTCTTTGTCTATCAAAAAAAGATCTACGCCTGTTCTTTTATCTCCGTTCAAGATAGCGGTTTGAATAGGTGACGGACCGCGATATTTCGGAAGGAGGGATGGATGCACGCCGATCGTTTTTAATCTCGGAATATTTATTACTTCTTCGGAAATTATTTTGTTGTATGCGGCTACAATAAAAACATCGGCATTTATTGATCTGAGCTCAACCTTAATTTCTGAAAGTTTTTTGGGTTGATAGACCTTGATATTGTTTTTTAGGGTGAGCAATTTTACCGGGAGAGCGGTTAAAACCTTCTTTCTGCCGGTCGGTTCGTCTGGATTGCAAACCACCGCTTCCGGCACGATGCCGTCATCAATAAGCCTTTCCAAAATAATAGCTGCAAACCGCGGGGTGCCAAAAAACACATACTTTATCATAATGCGTTATTTTGCTTTTCAAATTTTCTCAGATTTCTAGCCTTGTCTATGAATAAAATGCCGTTCAGGTGATCGGTTTCATGCTGAAATATCCTTGCCAGAAGTCCCCAGGCCTTTATTTTTATTTTTTTACCGCTTGCATCCAATCCTTCTATTGTAATTTTTTCCGGGCGTTCAACTTCTCCATATGTTTCAGGCACGCTAAGGCAGCCCTCTTCCATAATTATGGTTTCTTTTGAAAATTTGGTAATAATCGGATTAAAAATAGAATATTGTTTGCCGTCAGCCTTAGCAATAAAAAGACTAATATCCATTCCAAGCTGATTTGCGCTTAGGCCGATGCCTATGGCTTTGGCCATTTCTGTGCGCATATTTTTTATGATTTCCCTAATTTCTTTTTTATCGTGTTTAGAGAAATCAAATTCTGACGCTTTGCGTCTTAAAAATTTTTCCTGTTCTTTGTTGTTTATGGTCCAGATCATACTATATTCCTAATTTTTGTTTTAAAAATTTTTTGACTGTTTTTTTTCGCGTGAGTTTTGGATGTGCTATTTTTCTTACATCTTTCAGCATTTTCATAAAATAAGCGCCTTTATTTTCTATGCTCTTTCTTTCTGCAATATCCCGGGCTTTTCCGATCAATTCCTGGTTATCATATATTTTAGAAAGCCTCATGTAAATAGCTTTATTTCTTTGATCGTCCAGTATTTCTGCCAACATTAGGCCGGTTGATTGGAATGGCTTATAAACCTTTGATTCCCGCGCTCTTTTTGCCAGAGTTTTTATGTAGTCTCCGGAGATGTTTTTCAGATTTTCCATTATGGTAAAATTATAACATTCAAATCAATAATTTTTTATGAGACGTCTTTTTATAGCTATAAATATACCCGAAGATATCAAAAGCAATATTGCTAAGAAAAATGATGTTTTGGAATCATTGTTGCCCGGAGCTAGATATACTGGAAAAGAGAATTGGCATTTGACTATAGTTTTTTTGGGATGGCAGCCGGATGAGGCGGTGATGCCCATCATTGAAGCAATGAACGAAACTGTTAAAAAATTTTCCGCTCCGGAAATATCTTTCTCGGATATTTCTTATACTCCGGCAGACGGAGCGCCGAGGATGGTTTGGCTGAATGGCTCAGAAAAAACTTCAAAGTCTATTTCTCCGCTAAAAGAATTTTTGGAAGATAGCCTGCTAAATGAAAAAGTAAGATTTAAATTGGAAAACAGAAAATTTAATTCCCATGTGACATTGAATAGATTTTCCGACATTTCAAAAAAAGACTTGCCCGAATTAGGAGAAAAATTCAAAGGTTTTAATTGGCAGTTTATGGCAGGAAGCCTTGATCTGATGGAATCCCATCTTTCTCGAGGCGGTTCTCGGTACGAGATTTTACAGCGAGTAGAATTTGATAGATAATATATACAATTAACTATGAAATACTTAAAAAATATTTTTGAAAAAATAAAATCATATTCTGTCAAAAGTTTTTTTAAAAATTCCGGTAAAGCTCTAGCCGCGGTTTTAATTGTTGTCGTATTGATCGGCGGGGGTTTTTATTTCGGCTATTCATACGGAACTCAGTATCCTAAAAATATAGTTGTAAAGGATGTTTCTAATATTGCATCGGGCGAACAAACTAATGTAGATTTCAGTGTTTTTTGGCAGGCATGGGATATGTTGAAGAATAATTATCTCAAGGGGGCAACTTTAAAAAATCAAGACATGGTTTACGGCGCAATAGAGGGATTAGTAAATTCTACCGGCGATCCACACACGGTTTTTATGCGTCCCGATGACTATCAAAAATTTGAACAGGATATTGCGGGCGAGTTTGGAGGCATAGGCGCGGAGTTGGAAGTAAAAGATAATTACGTGGTGGTTTTGGCTCCGCTTGATAACACCCCGGCTTCTCGCGGAGGAATTAAAGCCGGAGATAAGATATTAGCAGTAGACGGAAAGCCACTTTTAACAGCTGATGCCAACGAAGCCGTTAAGGTTATTAGGGGAGCTGTTGGTACGAAAGTAACCCTGACTATTTTAAGCGACGGCGACAGCAAATCACATGATATTACTTTAACAAGAGCAACCATTGAGACGCCGACCGTTAAATGGTCAATAAAAAATAATGACATTGCCTATCTTCAGCTTTTTAGTTTTAATGAGCAGTCTCCTTATCTTTTTTACAAAGCTGCATTAGAAATTATGTCTAGCGGAGCAAAGGGGATGGTTTTGGATTTAAGAGATGATCCGGGCGGTTATTTGGAATCGGCGGTAAATATTGCCGGCTGGTTCTTTGATAAGGGAATTCCGGTTGTGAGTGAGAAATTCAGAAACGGATCCGAAACTAAATTTTCGGCTAATGGTACGGCCGCATTCAAAGATTTGCCCATTGTTGTTTTGGTAAATCAGGGTTCGGCTTCGGCTTCAGAAATTTTGGCGGGCGCTTTGCGCGACAATCGTAATATAAAACTTATCGGCGAAACTACGTTCGGTAAAGGAACTGTTCAGGATCTTGAGCCGCTTAAAGATGGTTCGCAGATCAAAATGACAATTGCTCAGTGGGTTATGCCTAAGGGCGGAATTATTGAGAAAAATGGCTTAAAGCCCGATATAGAAGTGAAAATAACCGATGCCGATGCCGCTGCAAAGAATGACCCCCAGCTAAATACGGCGCTTCAAGAAGTACAAAAGCTGATTGATGGTAAATAATTAAAATTAAAACCCCCGATCTCAAAAAGATGCGGGGGTAAATATTAAAATGAAAATTTTTGTTTATGATGAGTTCGGGCCCGAGGATACGGCGATGATGCAGGCGCTTTATTCCAGAAGCGCGGCCAGCGTCAGTGAGCACGTAAAGAAGGTGAAAGAAAGCGGATCCGGAAAATTTATGGAAAGATTTTATGTGGGTTACGGTCACTCAAGCATTGCTGATTGCGGAAGCACTACTATTTTCATTGAAGATGTGAGCATGTTGGTGGCAAAAGCAATTCAGGACTGGTCTTTATATTCTGGACAAGAAACCAGTTCGCGATATATTGATCTTTCTAAAAGAGAAATCAAGGATCCGGTGGGCACGAAGGAATCAAAAAGTATTTTGGATAAATGGATGCAGTTTTACACTGGAAGCCAGCCGGCGGTTGAAGAACATCTTAAAGAAAAATATAAAAAGAAGCCGGATGAGGATGAGAAAGTTTATGATAAGGCAATAAAAGCGCGCGTTTTTGATATTATGCGCGGATTTTTGCCGGCCGGAGTCACAACGCAGCTGAGCTGGCATACTAATTTGAGGCAGGCGCACGATAAGCTTGATCTGCTTAAATACCATCCTCTTTCTGAGGTGAGAGAAGCGGCCGAAACAATCCTGTCTGATTTGAAGTCAAAATATACCAATAGTTTTAGCCACTCTGTTTACGAAGAACAGGAAAAATATAGAGAATTTCTCGGAAATAAATATAATTATTTTTTGGAAAAAGAATATAGCGGGGATTTCAGCTATAAAACGAATATCAAAAATTCCGAACTTGAAAAATATGCGGATATATTAGAAAAAAGGCCAGTTAAAACAAATTTACCTAATTTTATCGCCGAGCTTGGTAATGTAACTTTTGATTTTCTGCTTGATTTCGGATCGTTCCGCGATATACAAAGGCATAGAAACGGTGTTTGCAGGATGCCCTTACTTACAACTAAATTTGGTTTTAATAATTGGTACTTAGAGCAGTTGCCGGAAAGTCTCAGGCTTGAAGCGGAGAAATTAATAAAAGCGCAAATGGCAGCTATTGAAAAATTAAAAGCCCGTCCGGAAGATTTGCAATATTATATCGCTATGGGATTCAATGTTTCTTGTCGAGTTTCTTATGGACTTCCAGCTTGCGTTTATGTTGTGGAATTAAGGTCCGGAAAATTAGTTCATCCGACCTTAAGAAGAGTGGCACATCAAATGGATAAATCGTTGCGCGCGATGTTTCCTAAGCTTCTGCTTCATTCTGACTTAAATCCTGATGATTGGGATATAAGGAGGGGGCTGCAGGATATAAAATCTCGTTAATAAATTTTGAATTTAATGAAGGATAAAGAAATCGAAAAATTAATAAAAGAAGAAGAAAAGCGGCAGGGGGATGTTATAAATCTGATCGCTTCAGAAAATTACGTTTCAGAAGACGTGCTTAAGGCGCTTGGCTCTAAACTTACCAATAAATACGCTGAGGGGTATCCCGGAAAAAGATATTATGGAGGAAATGAAGTAACAGATAAAATAGAAAATCTTTGTATTGCCAGGGCTTTGCGGGCATTTAAACTTTCTTCAAAAAATTGGCATGCAAACGTACAGCCGCTTTCCGGATCTCCCGCAAATCTTGCTGTTTATTTAGCACTGGTCCCACCCGGTGGCAAAATAATGGGAATGAGCCTCGCTCACGGCGGACATCTTACGCACGGACACTTCGTTTCGGCTTCCGGAAAATTTTGGGATCAGGTTCCTTATGGCGTGGATATGCAGACCGAAGTTTTGAATTATGAAAAAATAAAAGATTTAGCCGTTAAAGAAAGACCGGCAATAATTGTTGCCGGATTTACGGCATATCCCAGAATAATTGATTTCAAAAAATTTAGGGAAATCGCCGATGTTTGTGGCGCATATCTAATGGTGGATATGTCGCACTTTGCAGGACTGGTTGCCGGAGGAGCGTATCCCTCTCCGTTTCCCTATGCTGACGTGGTAACTACCACCGCGCATAAAACTCTACGCGGTCCGCGCTCGGCTATTATTTTTTCCAAAATCGATGCGCGTGAAATATATAAAAAGATAGACAAGGCAGTTTTTCCTGGCTTGCAGGGCGGTCCGCATATGAATCAGATCGCTGCCGTGGCTGTTGCTATGAAAGAGGCAGCGACGCCGGCGTTTAAAAAATATGCAAAGCAGGTTGTTGAAAACGCCAAGATTTTAGCGGAGGAGCTGAAAAAATACGGATGGAAAGTAATATCCGGAGGTACCGATAGCCATCTTATTTTGGTTGATGTCTGGATGAACGGAAAGGGAATTGGCGGTAGTGAAGCCAGTGATAAACTGGAGAAAGTGGGAATTATTGTAAATAAAAATGCCATACCATTTGACCAGAGAAAGCCTTTTGATCCATCCGGCATAAGACTAGGAACTGCCGGGGAAACAACGCGAGGTGCTAAAGAAAAGGATATGAAGAGAATAGCAGCCCAAATAGACAAGGTATTAAAAGAAGGCGTGTCAAAAAATAAATAAAAAGATCCCCGCAATGCGGGG
>JAJYZL010000022.1 GCA_021799965.1 bacterium
AAACTGGAACAACAATGTTAAACGAAAAACGCAAAGCTAAAAACAGCAACAAACCCGAAGCGCGCGAAACGGTCAAGTTGAGTTACGTTAGGTTGCCGCATTTGCTGCCTCCTGCGGAAATCCCTTGAACCTCCCAATGACTACGATAATGGCATATATGGAAAACATAATTGAGAGTGATAGGAAGGTCCATGTAACGAAATCACCTACAGTGAGCGCAATGTGAAATAGATCGCCTCGAAAGCCTGTAGCAAATCCAATAGTTTCACATACTAAGTCAAAAGTAGATCTCAAACACAACACCATGAAGAGAAATCCTATGAGAAAGGCGTTACTTGAGAGTTTCCGTTGAAGAACGTAAACGCCAACCGCAATGCTCACAAGATCGAGAACGTAGGGCGATATAGACATGATCAACTGGCTCCATTCGTTGGTGAAACCCTCCGATTTGATCCACGCCCCACCAGTTTCTCCAGCCCAGAACCTAGGAATGAGTTTTACTTCGACAATCTGCCCACCAACAAGGTATGCGACAAGCAGATGGCTTAATTCATGTATAGGCGCGTAGACGAAATACCACAGTATTGGAATGGTAGACATGCACGCCACCATCGTTTGTTGTTTCCAAGTTCCCCTTAGATAAAGCACAAGAAGGGGAGCAACGACGGTGATGAGTATTTCGAAAGTGATCAGTAGATGATTCATGATAATGGCGGCAACCTAACGGCGTGGCAACTAACTTGCTGCCCAGAACTAAAGGCTAAGTTAGAAAGGCAACGCCAATAATTAAGAAAATATTTTTTAACTAAATAAACTTAAACAACAATGCTAAACGAAAAACGCAAAGCTAAAAACAGCAACAAACCCGAATCGAATGAAGCGGTCAAGTTGAGTTACGGTTAGCCGATGCTATTGGGAGTAACTGCAATTGCATCTATTTCCATAAGAAAATCTGAGTTCGCCAAGCCAGCGACAAATAGCACTGTGATGAGTGGTGGATTTGGACGGTTCGCCCATACACGTTGAAATTCTTCAAACCCTGGTTGCAGAGATTGTCCTTGAACAATGAAGACATTCCATTTAATAACGTGATCTATTCGCGCCCCTGCCGATGAAAGTGCAATTTCAAGATTCTTGAAAATTTGTTTTGCTTGCTGTCCTATGTCACCTTTTCCAACTATTTTACCTGATGAATCAACAGAATTCTGACCGCCAACGTAGATAGTGCGTGAATTAGCCTGTGTGACAACCACTTGAGAAAAAGCAGGATTCCTGTGCAGTCCATCTGGAGTTATGAATTCAACAGTCATTTCTTCTCCACGCCTTTCTTGTTTTTCTTCGACGAAGGATGAGCCATTTTCATGTAGACGCCGCCTTCTTCAAGTTCAGCAAGCATTTGATGAAGCCTTTTCTCTTTTGTCGCCTGAAGTTTCGCGCGATCTATCCAGCCAATGTAATCATTCTGCTGGTACGCTGGCCGCTCTCTGTATTCATCCATCAGGCCACGTGCTTCGAGAGCTTGTTTAACGAAGCCGGGCATCGGATATTTTGGTCGCTTCAATCTTGAACCCTTTTCAAACATTTTTCTCCAGTCCTTTATACGGCTAACGGCGTGGCTTTTCACCCGTCCGCCCCGAACAGAGATGCCGTACGGAAATACCACTGCCAATAATTTTTGATAATTTTATTTAATAGAACTAAGCCGAACAACAATACTTACCTTTACCACCAAACCCGAAGATATTAATACTGCCGCAATAAAAACGCGGTCGGGTGGAAAAGCTGGTTAGGCAGTTACTTTCGTTCTCTCTCGTGATTCTTTTAATGGTTTTGTTACAAGACGATTTTTAATTTGCGCTTCACGTTTCTTTATTCTTTTAAATAGCTTATCGAAATCGTTGTCGCATTCTTTCTCTATTTCACGACGATGTTTTCTTACTTCTTCTACGATTGGGTCTGTCCACATATTATATCTCCATTAATTCTTCTGGTGTACATATTACTGGTATTTGTATCTTTAATTCTTCAGCCATTTCATTTAATAATTTCCTCACCACCGCGCTTACTATATGTTTGCAATTCCAACTGAGTAAATAATCCATCTGATACCAACAGGCTGTTGCAAGATGAACTGAATCTAATCTTGATTTCTCTGATATTTTTAGTCGTTCAAAAAATATCGAAGCTAACTTCTTTATTTCATCATTTACCGCAAGAACCGGAAAACCAGCTATTAAATCAAGTCGTTTTTTAGAAGTTTCAATATCTCCTTTTTCACTTTCTTCAATTACAACTTCTGAAACATAGCATCGAAATTTCGGCGATACCTTTTCCCACCATTCTGAAGTTATTTGCTGATGACCAGCTACAATTAAATCTCTACTTGTTCGTGCAGCAAGGTAACTTACAATTGTTGTTTCAATATAAACTGATTGTTTCATAGAATGTTTTATAACTTCTCTCTATAAGATAGCAAAAAAATTTTGTAAATGTGGTTTTAATCCTTTCTAGTTTTATCAGTATGTATGGCAAACTGGCTAACGGTGTGCGTTAGCCGCAAGTGGGCGAGACGAGATAATGTCTGGGAGCGGGATTCTGCTGAGGCGTGGAAAACTGCCAAAAAACGCGGCGCATCCCACTTGTCGGCTGCACGCTGTGTTAGGCGGCATACGTTTTACCTTTCATTGGAAGTCGCACGATAATAAAAATGGCGGCAAAGCAAAACGCAATTAAGCCAAAAATACGAGGATCATAGTATGAGCCGTTGATTGGAAAGAGTTGCCAACACAAGTTGATCATTGCATGGAAGAGGGTGGCGGCAAATACGCTTTTACCAGAATGAACATACAGCCAAGTCATTATTATTCTTAATGATATTGTGCCAAGAGACCACCAAGCAATCCACCCAATCGAGCGATGAGCCTGTAAGAGCGGTATGAAATGGAAAACTGCCCATACGACCCCCAGCAAGATACCAGTGGGGACAATTCCCCAATGCTGCTGTAGGGGTTCTGTGGCATAGCCCGACCAACCAAGTTCCTCTCCAAGCGCAGCAATAAAGAAAACAATAAAGAGTGGAAAAATGGCAAAGGTCAACGGCAAGGGGTTCGGCAATGATTCACCACTTGCGCGCATGATTCCGTAAGCTAAAACAGCAATGGCGGGATTAATAAGTGTGAACGCAAGATACCAATTCTTGTTTTTTACACGTTTGAAATCAAATGATCGCCGTAGAAGCCAAAGAACACCTGAGAACCGATCGCTTCTGTAAAAGAGAATAAGAGCTGCTATTGCTGGTGTAAATGCCCCAAGTGCGCTAATAGGAAGGCCGGGGAGCAGTTGGATTGGGTGAACTGTGCCCAAAATCCAAAATGGAATTGAGAGGATAAAAACGAGTGCAAAAAAGGTAGAAACAGATTTGTGTTTGTTTTGCACGGAAACTCCTATGCCGCCTAACGCTGCGCGTGAGCGGCGAGCGGAGGCGGCGCGAAGCGCCGACGTAGCGAGTCCGACTCGACGCGCTTGTTATGCCAGCTCATACTCGAATTCGTAGTAATGCTGACCACCTTCAATTTTGATAGCCATCTTGCCTGTCAGGCTAGATAGTTCGCCAGATCCTGAGTTCGGCACAACCTCAAGAATAAGTCGATCATTACCTTGCTTCATTGTGCCGAAGTGCTGAAGTACGAAGCTGCCCTTTTTGCCTGACAAAACACCAGAGACTTGCTCTATGGCTACATAACCAGCCGAGCCCTTCACTGATGTCATGGCGCTTAACATCTCGCCTTTGCTTGTTGCCTCGAGGGCACCTTTGAACTGTTTATCGATAGACATTCGACCGAGGTTGACTCCATCGAGTCCTTGCGCGTAAAAGCTCAAGGGGCTCAACTTTACTTCAAAACTTCCGGATATTTTCATGATTCTCCTTTCTTGAGGCATAACGGTTGGGAGCTAAGCCGCGGTGCCCGTTTTGGACCGAGTAAGATTAAATGTGGATTTTGAAACGCTTCCCTGTCAAATTTTAGTAAGTTCGAAAACCTTAAACACACCACTACTCCGGTAATTAACAATAGCGCATGTTAGCGGTTTGCTGAATTTATTCATTTCTAATGCCATTCTTTAAATTTTACAAATTAATTTCAATACCTATTTAATTTAATAGTTGACGTAACAAAAAAGTCCAACATATTCAAGATTTTCGTCAATTAAAATTATCTTTCCACGCTGAAAATGAGGACACTGCCCAATTTAAGATACTTGAAATTATTAAACCCTATTTTTTTAGTTATCATTTTAAGTTCAGCTAAGGTAAAACGATGAAGTTTAACATCAAGATTCTCCATTGAGGAATGAGCTTTATTAAATTCAATAATCTCTTCATCGGTGGAAGATTTTTTTAATTCTCTTTTGGTAGGGTCAATAACAGAATGGATGTTTTTTTGTAATAAGGCCATTATGGTTAAAACACCACCTGTTTTTAACACTCTTTGCATTTCTTTTAAAGCTTTTTCAGCATTTGGAAAGGCATGAAGAGCCCCACTACATGAAACAAAATCAAAGAAATTGTCTCCAAATGGCAAATTTTCCGAATCACAACGTGCAAATGAGATATTATTGATTGTATTTTTTTGGGACAAATCAAAAGCTTTTTGTACCATTCCCATAGAGATATCAACACCATACACATAATTTATTTTTTTTGCCATTGACCGAGCTACAACTCCAGTTCCGCAGGCAACATCTAATCCGATTCCTGCTTTGTAACGTATCTTTCTTGTAAGCAGCCAGACAACAATCCTAGGAGAACCTCCCCAATTAGAAGATTCGTAAACTTTGGATAAATCATCAAAACGAGAGGCGCGATTCTTTAATTTCTCTCCTCCATCTTCTTGATTTGTCAGAAGGAAATCGGGTATATATTCATCGATTGGAAAAGTATTCTTACAATTTTGGCAAACAACTTGTTTGGTCTGAAATTCTAAGGCACTATGGCAGTTTGGACAGACATATGAATGACGAGCGTTATTTATCATCATTAATCCTTTTTTTGAATGTAAATCTAAAATACCATTCAATAAATAAATTGTAAAAATCGGAAGTCTTAACCTATGGGATGTAGGATTTTTTTTAAAAACTTGTTTGGGGTATAGCCTGAAAAGCGTTTAAACTCTTTGATAAAGTGTGGCTGGTCGAAATAGTATTGGTAATACATCTTATAAATAGTATTATCATCTAAATTAAAGGCTAAGGATTTCAATACTGTATGAAATCGTATTATTGAAGCAAAAGTCTTGGGATTAATTCCTAACTTATATTCAAATTTCTTATTCAACCAACGGCTGCTGTAACCAGTCAAACGTTCCAGTTCTCTAATTGAAATGATACCTTTATTATTAGATATTTTTTCGATGCAATAATCAAAAATAAAATCACTTTCGGTTTTAATAAAAATACTAAGTAGATACTTTTGTAATAAAAATATTTTTTTTTCAAGGATTGGTTCTTCTTGTATTTGGGTTTCTATTTCAATGATTGAGCTCCCTGCTAAATCGTAAAGTGGATAAAATCTATTTGATAATTCTATATGATTAATACTGAAAAAACGGTAGGCTCCACTCGATATAAATTCAATTATAATAGCTTTGGTTAGCCTGTTTGCTGAAGAATCAACACGAAATGTGGTGTCAAATATACCCGCTAATGCAATTTGATTCTGTTTTAAATGGAATGTTTTATTATTACACCTAATCGTAATACCATTTTCGATCGGGAATATAAGCTTTAACTTTCCATTTGGTTCAACATTATTTGCAATAATATTATTGGACTCGTCTTGACTTTCAAAATAATATATATCGCTTATGAATACTTTAAGACCTGGTAAGCTTTCAATATGTGGAAGTGAATAAATCATAAACAATGAATTTTACAATAACAGTTAACGTATATTAAATCATCTTTAATTTCCACAAAATATCCTCTAAGTGCATTTTCAGATACTTCAAAAAAATTTTCACTTCCTCGCGTAATCTTTAGTCCATCTTACTAAATTATGATTCCACTTTCAATTAACAAATCTCGATTTATTTTAAATTTATCTGGAATGAAAGCTGATTTATTAATTTCAACTAAAACATTTTTATTTGGAGATTTTGTACAACAACTAAAAATTATTGGATTATAAAAAAAATAACAAAACTAAAATATTTAGTAGATATCATACTTAATTCCTTAAGGTATAACGCCGTTGTGGCTAAGGCGCAGCCCAGAACTACAATGCCGAACTTGTTAATAAATTTTATAATTACAAAAATCTTTCATAGCAGAACTACCTTGAACGAGTTAGCCGAAACGGAACAACTACCACTAAAATATCTAAAATGCCGAAGGCGATTACGCTGTCGTCTTGAGCCACGTTAGGCATTTTTTAGCTACTATAATTTATTAAAAGATTTCTTTTGTTCACTTTGAACCCATACTTTTTTGAGTATCTAATAGTATATATGACTGTTATTATAATGGTAATTAGTCTAAATAAATTAGTAATATTATTTCCGATTGCTCCCGGAACATTTGTCTGAAAAATAGTCCAAGACAAATTCATTAATACGTGTAACCAAATAGCGACCCATAAGTTAGTATTATGTTCTATATACAACCAGGCAAACCAGGCACTGCCCATAAATGTTACTAAAAATGTTCCGGCAGCACTTAATAAATTATGGCTTTGATATAAATGCCCGATTCCAAAAAATATTGAAGCTATGATTGAAGCTGGAATAAATCCCCATCGTTCTCTTCTGAACAACTGTCCGAATAAATAACCCCGAAATAATATTTCTTCCATAACTGGCCCAATGAAGACGACAAACAAAGTATAAAATGAGAATATATTGTTTGAAAATTTGAATAGTATTGCAGAACTCACTGTCATGGGCAAGGTAGCAACAAAACCAAATAGAAGTCCTTTTGAAAATCCCTTGTTTAAGCTTAACTCAGTTATTATACCATCTATATTAAGTTTATGTAAGAAGTATATTGAAACGGTTATGATAATAGCTATAAAAAGATAGACAAGTATAATTTCAAAAACATTATCCTTTGTTAAATTCAGAATAGCCAGGTGGTATTCCATAATATAAAAACATAAGAGGAAACTTATAACGATCGAAATTGATCTTAATATTCTTTTTGTCATAGTAATATCCGTTAGCGATGCTGAATTAATATACCCAAGGAATTAATTTCCAGGTTTCTTTACAATACTCTAAATAATCATTTCCAAATGCATCATTTAAAGCTTGTTCTTCTATTTTAAGACGGTTAACAACAACAAATGTGATTGGAATAAGAATTACGAGAATTGATATTAAATTACTTAAGCATAATCCCAGTCCAATGAATGATAACATCATTCCTAAATAGGAAGGATGACGTATATATTTGTAAAAACCGGTTTTAACAATAATTTGATCTGCATGAATTGCAACATTAACGGTAAAATATCGGCGTAGAGTTAATATAGCTAGCCAGCGAATTACAAGACCATATACAATAAGGACAAAGCCGATCAACTGAATGATATTGTGATTAGATCCAATATATCCGTACTTTGTAATTGAAATAAAAATCCCGACCGTAATCGAAATATAAATTACTAAATTTAATCTCTTAACAGATCCAAAATCTTTATCTTGGCTCCCTTTTTTAGAACGGAGCAAAACCAGTAAAAGAATTTCAGATACGATCCAGAAAGTACAAACAATTAAAAATAGATTACTTATTTTCATTTCTCTACCTTTGCTACCTAACGGCGTGGTGCCTAAGCCGAAGCCTAGAACAACAATGCCGCATTTTTTAAATAACTTTTTAATCAGAACAAACTTTCATTTACAACCAACGCTTAACAACAATGTTAAAACGGAGCTACAATCTTTTGAATTGCACAAATGCCAAGTGCGAAAACGCTTTCGGCTTGAGGCACTGGTTATATTGCGTCTAATATTTCTATTGAATCTATCAGAATAATGATATAATTTTGACATAAACCAAAAGGAATTTATCTATGCCAATTATTAAGCCAATATCCGATTTGAGAAACAA
>JAJYZL010000023.1 GCA_021799965.1 bacterium
CGACTCCGACCGTAAACGCCGAATCAGCTATGAATCCTTTATAACTCACTCCAAAATCGAGCTTCAATATATCTCCTGACCTTAACCTGTAATTATTGGGAATGCCATGGACCACCACCTCGTTTAAAGATGCGCAAATAGAAGCCGGAAAAGGATGATCGGCGCCGCTCGGCTGATAACCCAAAAAGGCCGGTTCAGCTCCGGCGTCTTCTATTAATTTCTTCGCCATCTTATCCAAATCTTTCAAAACCACGCCTTCTTTAACACTTCTTTTTAATTCTTTGGCGGTATTTGCCAGAATCTTTCCGGCAATCTTAATATTCTTTATTTGTTCCGCTGTTTTTATAAGCACTAGTTTATTTTTTGTTTTACTTCTTCAAATACTTTAAACGGCTCCGGCTTTCCATTTATGATATTAATTTCATATCCGCGTTTTTTGAGTTCCTCCAGGATTGGCTGGGTTCGGTTTTTGTATTCTTCTAGCCTAACTTTTATAGTTTCCGGATTATCCAAGCTTCTTTTTCTGAGCGGCGCACCGCAGAATGGACAAGTTTGCGCGCCGTTTTCTGTGTATAAAACAGGGGCGCCGCAAACCGAACAAACGGCGCGATTGCTATTCCTAAAAACAGAACTTTCGGACTTAACGTCTAAATATAAAATTCCAATATTTTCTTTTCCATATAATTTTTCCAGAGTTTCTATAAGACCCTTAGTTTTTTCATCTCCAAAGGCTTCAAATAAAGTACGCGGGGATCCGCTAAACACGATTCTCACGCCCGCCTTAGCTAATTTTTTGGTGTTTTTAATTACAATATCTTTAAGTACCCAAGATGGCGTGTTTAACTTGCCGGAATCGAAGATTGCCTTTTCTTTTTGAAATTTTTTACTTTTTAGATTTTCGGGGTCATTAATAGTTTGTTCGATATATTTACCGGTATCAAAGTGATAAAAACCAAGTTTTTTAGCCAACAAATCAGCCTGGGTTCCCTTACCCGCTCCCGGCGCTCCATAAATTAAAATAACTTTTTTCATAATATTTTATTGTTAATAGATTTATTATAACAAAAAAAGACCCGCAGCTGCGAGTCTTTAATTTATAGTTAGAAAAACTATTCCGCTAGAATCCTTCGTATTCGCGCATTACCAACTGAGAATTAATCTGATCTCTTACTTCCAATGCCACCGCGACAACGATAAGTAATCCGGTACCACCCAAAGTTAATGACTGGATGCCGGTAAAAATGCGGACCATATTCGGCAATATCGCGATAATACCAAGGAAAATTGCTCCGAATAAAGTAATGCGATGAATAACTTTATTCAAATAAACTCCAGACTGTTCTCCCGGTCTGATACCAGGAATAAATCCTCCGCTTCTTTGTAAATTCTTAGAAATTTCTTCCGGATCAAAAGTAACGGCTGTGTAGAAATAGGTGAAAACAACGACCAAGAAGAAATAAATTGAAGAATATGCGATTTGATTATTAAGAAAACTATTAACTACTTTATTTAATTGCAAAGACAGGTCGGAAGATATGATCGCCGATGCCTGAGCCAAAAATTGCGGCAAAAGCAAGATAGAGATGGCGAAAATAATAGGAATAACTCCGGCTTGATTGACTTTAAGCGGTAGATAGCTGGAAACTCCTCCATACATTTTGTTGCCCCTTATCCTTCTTGAATAGGAAACAGGAATTTTTCTTTCTCCTTCATTTATGAATACAACCCCGGCAATAACAATTATGCTGAGTAAAAGAAAAACTATATAGGTCGGGATCTGGGCCGGAGTGTAATTCAGGTAAAGCGTACTAATGGTCTGAGGTAAACGGTCAACAATACCGGCAAAGATCAGTAGAGATATGCCATTTCCGATCTTTTGTTCGGTTATCAATTCACCGATCCAAATAAGAAAAACGGATCCGGCAGTAATTACTACTACATTTCTCAAAATATCGGACATAGAACTGGCTGTTAAAATTTGCTGGGATTTTAATATATTTAAAAATCCGTATCCCTGCAAAGCCGCTAAAGGAACGGTTAAATACCTGGAAATTCTGTTAAATTTGGCGCGACCCATTTCTCCCTGCTCATAATAAATTTCCTTAAGATAAGGAAAGATCATTGTTAAGAGCTGCATTATGATAGTAGCGGTAATATACGGACCAACGCCAAGCATTACTATAGACAACCTGCTTAGCGCGCCGCCAGAAAACAGATCAAAAAAGCCAAGCAATTGGTTAGAATTTAAAAGCAATCTTAATTTACCAAAATCAACTCCCGGAATAGGAATAGCGGCAAAGATTCTAAAAACTAAAAGCAAACCAGCGACTATTAAAATCTTCTTTCTTAACTCGGGAGACTTAAAAATTTGCATTAATTTCTCCATAGTTTTACAGATTATTTAACACTGCCTCCAACTTTTTCAATTTTTTCTTTAGCGCTTTTTGAGACCTTGATACCTTCAATTTTTACAGCCTTCTTAATTTCGCCCTTACCCAAAACTTTTATTTCATTCCTGAATTCATTTCCAAAATAAGCCTTTAAGGAAGCTTTATTGATAACATCGGCTTTAACCTTTTCAAGATCGGATAAATTCAAAACCAAATTGAACATTGATTTTGGCTTATTTCTGTAACCGCGAAGCTTTGGAATTCTGATTAAAAGATCGCGCTGAGCCGGACGAATACGACGACCAGAACGGGATTTCTGACCTTTTTGGCCCCTGCCCGAAGTCGTTCCTCTTTTTCCGCCCCTGGCGACTCTTTTTTCTTTTCTATTTTTTATAGATAAATTATGTAACTGCATAGTAAATTTTAAGCTCTTAATTGTTTTAATGCTTCCATTGTAGCTAAAGCGTTGGTGAGCTTATTTGGAGTTCTTCCCAGACATTTTGAAGTGGCATCTTTTACTCCGGCTAAAGCCAGCACGACTCGTACAGCGCCTCCAGCTTTAAGTCCGTGTCCTTCATCGGCCGGTTTTATTTTAACGTGAGCCGCACTGAACTTGGCCTCAACTTCATGAGCAATGGTCCTGCCCTTGAGATTTATTTTCAATAATTTTTTACGAGCGTCAATCTTGGCCTTTTCGATAGAGGCCTGGACATCTACGCCCTTTCCAATACCTACGCCGACAGTACCCTTACCATCGCCGATAATTAAAGTAGTTCTAAAACGAAATCTTTTTCCGCCTGCAACCACACGGGTAACCCTTCTAAGATCCAAAACTTTTTCCTTGAAATCGTCTTTCGGTTTTTCTTTTCTAAAACGATTCGGTCTCGGACCTCCGAATGAATTTCTATTTTGATTGCCTGGTTGTTTGTTTTCCATAAATAATTTATAGCAAATTTATTATCTATATTTTTAATCCGCCCTCTCTGGCTCCATCGGCTACCGCTTTAACGCGGCCGTGATAGAGATAAGGTCCCTTATTAAAAACCGCTTCTTTAATATTTAATTTTTTTGCTTTTTCCGCTATTAAAACTCCCAATGCTTTAGCTGTTTCGGTTTTCTTCCCCTTGTTTTTTGAAGATTCAGCGGTAGAAGCCGAAGCCAAAGTCTTTCTTGCATCGTCGTCGATAAGCTGCGCGTAAGTGTATTTATTGCTCCTGAAAACAGAAAGTCTAGGCTTTGTTGAAGTGCCAAAAATTTTCGCCTTATTTCTTATGCGACGCCTTTCTTCTGTTCTGTTTTTTTCTTTAATATTTGCCATAGTTTTATTCAAGACTTAATTTACGCGGCCGCACCCGTTCCGCTGCTGGCTTTTTTACCGGCCTTTCTCCTGATTATTTCTTCTTTATATTTAATTCCGGTACCTCTGTATGGATTCGGTTTTTTGAAAGCTCTTATTTTAGCGGCAACCTGACCGACAAGATACTTATCAATTCCGGAAATAATAATATTGCTTTTTTCCACAGTGATGGTTATGCCACTAGGAATTTCAAATTTTACAGGATGAGAAAAACCAATATTTAAAACTAAATTTTTACCTTCTACATTCGCTCTGAAACCTACACCTTGGAACTCCAAAACTTTTTTGAAATCTTCCTTCATGCCATTGACCGCATTCTGAACTAAAGCTCTTATGGTTCCCCAATTAGCGCGAGCCTGAGCATCATCACTCTTGGTAGTAAAAATCACTTCATTGCCCTCTATCTTCACTTCAATATTTGCCAACAAAGAAAACTTTAATGATTTCTTTCCGTCTTTTGAAGAAACTTCTAAAACACCGTCATTGATCTTGACGTTGACGTTTTCTGGGATCGCTATTGGTTTTTTTCCTATTTTACTCATATTTTTGTTATGAAATTAACATTTACCAAATTTCAAATAATAATTCTCCGCCTAGCTTTGATTTTTTAGCTGACTGCCCGTCCATAATACCCTTCGGCGTCGACACTACTAAAAGACCAAATCCTTGCTTAACCGGATAGAGCTCGGTATAACCAGCATATAAATGCCTGGACGGCTTGCTTAAAATTTTAACACCATGAATAGCTCCGGAACCGTCTTTATCATATTTTAAATTAGCATCTAAAACTTTTTTAGGAGCTCTTCCCTTAACAGATACCTCTCCGACAAAATTTTTCTTGCTGAGTATATCTAAAATGGCATTGTCCATAATTGAATACGACAATTTCACATTTTCTTTTTTCACGGCCTGAGCATTTTTAATTTTTACCAATAGATCTGTATACATAGTATTTTTAATAGGAATTTAATCTGATTACCAGGAAGACTTTTTAACTCCCGGTATTTCGCCCCGGCCGGCTAATTCTCTGAAACAAATTCTGCAAATTCCAAATTCTCTCATATAGCCATGTTTTCTGCCGCACCTAAAACAACGCCTTACAATACGGGTAGAAAACTTCGGTTTCTTTTTTGATCTTGCTACAACTGATGTTTTAGCCATTGTATTTATATTTTATTTCTTGAATGGAACTCCAATTTTTTTATAAAACTCGACTGCTGCAACTTTATCCTTTATAGGAAATTTGGGAACCATCGTTATCTGTATTCCAAAATTAACTTTGGAATGCTCCGGAACAATTTCTGGAAAAACCAAATGCTCTTTAAAGCCTATGTTCAAATTGCCATTCTTGTCTATGGCTCCTGTATCTATTCCTCTGAAATCTCTTACGCGAGGCAAAGCGACGTTAACAACTTTGCTTATCATTGAATCCATTCTCTTTCCCCTTAATGTTGTTTTAAGACCAACTACTGTACCCTGACGAAGTTTAAATCCAGAGATAGATTTCTGAGCAGATCTCAAAGAAGGCTGCTGGCCGGTAATAGAAGAAAGCTCCTTTACAACTTCGGGAACAAATTTGTCCTCAAAATTAGGCTGCGTGGAAAATCTTCCAATGCCAACGTTAACAACTGCTTTTTCCAACTTATTTTTTAAATCGTGCTTTTGCATTTTTTGCAGGTTCTTAATTTTTTAGCTCCCTCTATTTTATGTCCAACTCTGGTTGGCTGACCGCAACGCGGACATATCAACAAGGCATTAGATGCATCCATAGATCTGCTGACATTAACGATGCTTCCTTTTTCACCCTGACGCTTTGGCTTATTATGTTTCTTGAACATATTTGCACCCTCAACTATCAATCTTTCTTTTTTGATATCAATAGCCAAAACCTTGCCGGTCTTTCCGGAATCTTTTCCAGCCAATATTTTTACTGTATCGCCTTTTTTGATATTCATAATTTTCTAATAATTTGATTTGATTAAACAACTTCTTCCGCCATCGTAAATATAGTGTCGTATCCTTTTTCTCTTATTTCTCTGGGCAACGGACCGAATATACGCGTAGCCTTAGGTTCTTTCTTTTCGTCTATCAAAACAACCGCGTTGTCGTCAAAACGGAAATAAGAGCCGTCTTGTCTGCGCTGAGTTTTTCTAGTTCTCACAACAACACATTTTACGATATCTTTTTTCTTAACTGCCTTTCTTGGTTCGGCTTTTTGAACAGAAGCAATAATTATGTCGCCTATTCCGGCGTATCTCTTTCTTCCTCCGCCAAGCACTCTAAAACATCGGACTGTTTTGGCTCCGCTGTTATCGGCAACTTTTAATATGGATCTTTCTTGAATCATAAAATTAAATCTTGTTTATAACCCTCCATCTTTTTTCTTTGCTCATCGGCCTTGTTTCTTCGATGACAACTTTATCACCGGTATGGTACTCGCCTTTTTCATCGTGAGCCTTGAACTTTTTAGTAGTTTTAAAATACTTCTTGTACTTTTCATTCAACTTTAATCTCTCCACCGCTACCACAACGGTTTTCTGCATTTTGTCGGAAACTACTGTTCCCCTTAATTGTCTGTGTTGTATTTCTTTCATAAAATTTTATGCTTTTTTGTCGGTCTTGATATTTTTTCTTTCCGACAATATGGTATTGATCCTTGCGATCAGCTTCTTGGTCTTGTTTATTTCGCTTACGTTTTTTATTTTACCGGCGCGTAAATCAACTTGAAGCTCCCAAAGCTTATCTTTGCTTTTTTTAATTTCATTCAAAAGCTCCGTATCAGGCTTATTTTTCAATTGTTCCATTTCTTTGGTCTTCATATTTTATATGATTTTTCTTATTTTTTCAATGGCTTTTAACAAAAATTATTTAAAAACTACTTTTGTTCTTACCGGTAATTTATAGCCGGCCATTTTTAATGCCTGCACGGCAGTTTCTTTGGGGACACCGTCAACTTCAAACAAAACTCTGCCTGGCTTGATAACAACGACATATTTATCGACATCTCCTTTTCCTCCACCCAAGGTAACTTCCGGAGGTTTCTTTGTTATTGGTTTATCGGGGAAAACTCTTATCCAAACCTTACCTTCTCTTTTAAGAAAATTAGTTATTGTCTTTCTGGCCGCTTCTAATTGTCTGCCGTCCATCCAGGCCGGAGACATAGCTTTCAAGCCAAAGGAGCCGTAGGCAACTGTAAGGCCTCTGGTTTCAGTAAGACGATTTTTTGATCGCCCCCTTTGCCACTTCCTGTGTTTTGTTTTCTTTGGCATTAACATAGGTCAAAATTTAAAATTAATTATTTTTAGATATGGACTTCTCCTTTATAAATCCAGACTTTGATTCCGACTGTACCATAAGTGCAAAAAGCGGTTCCTTCTCCATAATCAATATTGGCTCTTAAAGTTTGAAGAGGAAGCTTGCCCTTAGCCAGCCATTCGCGCCTGGCAATTTCACCACCATCCAATCTTCCTGAAAGTTTTATCTTAACACCCTCAACTTCTTTATTTTGCATAACAGATTCCAAATACTTTTTCATTGTGCGCCTAAAAGTCATTCTCTTTTCCAGATCCCAAGCAATGCTCTGGGCAATGAAAGCCGAAGAAACTTCATTTCTTTTTAATTCTTCAACATTCAGATTAACATTGAAATCAGGCTTTTCTTTTCTTTCTGCGTAAAGCTTGGTGAGTTTGGCCTCAATAGCTTTTCTCAAATCCTCAACTCCTTTTCCGCCTCTGCCGATAACTAAACCCGGCTTGGCAACTTTAATAAAAATTCTGAAAGTATTGTTGTTTTTCTCTATTTCTATCTTATCAATACCAGCCAATTTTATTTTTTCTTTTATGATTTCTCTAATCAAAACATCCTCTTCTAAAGTTTTTTTGAAGCTCTTTTTGGGGAACCAACGGGAATTCCATCCTCTGGTTACGCCCGTCCTATATGAATCTGGTCTAATTTTTTGTCCCATATTTTTTATATATAATTTATCGGTTTATTAAAAATTAAACGCTCTTTCTCCTGAACACTTTTTTTACAAAGCCCTGCTTGTTTTCCGACTTTGGAGCTTCTTGATGATCGAGTTCTTTATTTTCGTGTTTTGGCTTATTGGCCGCTTTAACCAACTTCTTGGCTTCTTTCTCTTTCTTGACATTCATCGTGTTGAATCTGGAATTTTTCTTTTTGGCAACTTCTTTCAAAACGAGAGTAATATGGCAAGTTCTCTTTAAAATCGGAGTGGCACGGCCCATAGCGCGCGGCAAGAATCTCTTGAATGAAGGTCCCTGATCAACCATTATCTTTTCTACGACCAAAGTGTCTTGGTCAACTTTTTTATTGTGAA
>JAJYZL010000024.1 GCA_021799965.1 bacterium
AACAACCTGTTCCGCCTGTTTTGGCGTGGCGATACCCCCCAGAAGTGGAAAAAAGGTTGAACAACTAACTAATTCGCTCTTCTTCTTGTTTACAAAATCATAATCCATATAACAATCGGCTTTTCTGTTGTAACTTCGACAGGATGGACTATTTATAATAAACTACTTTATTATTTCAAAATAATTAGATAGTAAATCAACAGAACTTCCCCCTATCATTACCTCACACTTTCCTGGTTCGATGGTTTTCTTCATGTTAACATCGTATAGCTCAAGCATTTTAGGCGTTATAATAAATTTTAACGTTTTAGTTTCACCCGGGTTCAAATAAATTTTTTGAAATCCTTTCAATTCTTTAACCGGCATACTTACGCTAGCAACCAGATCTCGCAAATACAATTGAACAACTTCGGAACCACTAATTTTACCAGTATTAGTAACATTTATAGAGACATCTGTTGAACCACCTATCTTAATTTTATTTTTCTCAACTTTTAAATTCTCATATTTAAAAGTTGTATAACTTAAACCAAATCCAAAAGGATAAAGCGGAGTTACCGGTGAATCGAGATACTTACTCGTAAACTTATTATTTTCTTCAAATGGTTTCCCAGTATTTAAGTGATCATAGTAAATCGGAATTTGCCCTACTGATCTTGGAAATGTGACGGGCAATCTACCAGATGGATTATAATCGCCGAACAACACATTAGCAATTGCATTACCGGATTGGTCGCCAAGAAACCAGCACTCAAGAACGGATGGAATGTGCTTAGCAATCCAATCAATTGTTAATGGTCTGCCATTCATGAGAAGTACAATTGTAGGTTTTCCAACCTTGGCAACTTTTTCAACAAGCTCCTCTTGAACTCCAGGCAAATCTAAATTTGTTCGGCTTGCAGCTTCGCCGCTCATATTAGCAGCTTCGCCAACCACTAGAATTACAATGTCCGATTGCCCGGCAATTCTTATTGCATTATCTAATTGTCTTTTATTATTGCTTTCAATATCGCATCCTTTTATAAATTTTATCTTAGTCGTCGGTGATAATTTATTTTTTATGCCATCCAGAACAGTAGTAACTCTTTTCGGGATAGGCGAACAATTCCACGGTCCCAACGGATCATATTTATCATCCGCTAACGGACCGATGACTGCAACAGATGTTAAATCTTTTCTAAGCGGAAGCAGATTATTGTCATTTTTAAGCATCACGATTGATTCTTCTGCTAATCGAAGTGCTGCACTGTCTCTTAATTTTTGATCCGGGATATGATTTTTAATATAAAGGGTATCCGTGTAAGGATGATCAAACAATCCAAGTCTAAATTTAATCCGTAAAATTCTGCGCACCGATTGATCGATTAATTTTTCTGAAATTTTTCCTTCTTTAACAAGCGAGGCAAGATTAGGAGAATAAACATTACCAGTGAAAGCATCTCCACCCATATCCATATCAACACCGGCAGTTAAGGCTTTCAATGCAGCTTCTTTTTCATCTTTTGCAATGCCGTGGTTTATTAATTCTCCAATCGAATTAGCATCGCTCACAACAAATCCGGTAAAACCCCATTCTTTTCTTAAAATTTGGGTTAATATATGATAGTTTGCAGAAGCAGGGATTCCGTTTAACGAATTAAAAGCACTCATCAAAGTAGAAACTCCAGCATCCACAGCAGCTTTAAAGGGAGGCAAATAAACTTCTCTTAAGGTACGTTCTGAAATATCGACTGTATTATAATCTCTTCCTGCTTCGGCGGCACCATAGGCTGCAAAATGTTTTGCACAGGCAGCAATGCTTAAATCGTTATTAAGGTTATTTCCCTGGAAACCCATAACTTCTGCTTCAGCCATTACGCTTCCGAGATAAGGATCTTCCCCGGCGCCTTCAGCAATTCTTCCCCATCTTGGATCGCGAGCAATATCAACCATAGGGGCGAAAGTCCATTTAGTCCCTTCCAGAGCCGCTTCACCTGCTGCTATCTTAGCTGCCAGCTGAACTAATTCGGGATTCCAACTGGCTGCAGCTCCCAAAGGAATAGGAAACGTTGTATGATAACCATGAATTACATCGTTTCCAAAAATCAACGGTATTCCGAGCCTTGATTTTTCAACTGCAAGCCTTTGAAGCTCATTTATTTTTTCAGCACCTTTTACACCTAAAAATGAACCGACCTCCCCCAGCTTTATCATCTCTTCATATTTTTTATTAATTCCGCCAAATTGTGTCATCTGCCCGATTTTTTCTTTTAATGTCATACTAGAAAGTAAGTTATCCACTTTCCTTTCGATTTGTAAATCCTGTGCAGCGGATACGTTAGTTAGCAAAAAAGTTAATAAGACTAATGGAAGGGATTTTGATGAAAATCTATTAAAGATTGTAGAAACTATATTTTGCATTTTGAAATAATCCTTTAATAATAATAATAACTCACCTAACTCAAAAAAAATATTTAGTCGATCCTTAAAAAGTCATTTGAATAATAAAAAAGCAACACATTCCGTTTTTTGTTCGGGGAAAAAATATTGAATTAATATTTTTAAGAAGACGAAAAAAGTTCTCAGCTTTCGCATCAACTTCTTAAAATTAAATGCTGCTGCTGCTAACATTAAATTAATTGAATCCCCAAGTGTCCCTTTCAAAAAATTCCTAACCAATCTGAAGTCCGTCTTTAAGTGTCCGATTATTGGTTCTATTGACGCCCTTCTTCTAAATCTTTGTCTTGCCTTTTTCTTCTCATATTGACTTGCTGTTTTCTTTGGCGGCTTCGGTAAGTGTACTTCTGTTTCTTCAATCTTTGACTGACCTCTATAACCTCTGTCTACTATGGCTGCCTTTGGTCTCGTCCCTCGAAGCTCCTCACATTGTTCCAGAGCCTTGGGTAATGTGTGCCCGTCATATTGATTCTTTTCCAGACTATATGCCCCTACTATTATTCCGCTTTTCTTTGTTATTACTATCGATGCTTTAGCTCCAAACTCATATTTCTTGTGCTCTTTTCCTTTAGAGATGCAGTATACTTTTGGCTCATGGATACTATATATTTTTTCTTTATCTTTTTTCTTCTGATTCAATATTCTGTTAAATATTTCTATCTTTTCTTTATACTTCTGTTTTTGTCCCTCTGTTAATTTTCTCTCTATCTCACGCACCACCCTTCCTGCTATTGTTTTTAGCTTTCTTGCCGCACCTATTGCTTTCTTTCTATTCTTCGGATGATTTCTGAATCTCTGAGCCATTACTAATTTCTTTACTACTCTTCTGTAACTCTGCCTTTGTTCTATCTCCTCTGACTCTGCTATCTTTCTACACTGTTCTATTATCTTTTTATGAAGCTTCACATCCGTCGGAAAAATAATATTCTTTTCCTGGGCTGTTGTATCTACTGCCACTTCGTCTTCCATTGCTTCTTTGCCATGAAGCCTTATCGATATTGCCAGTATTTTCTTTACTCCTTCTTCGCCTATCCTTTTTCTGAAATGAACTAAGTCGCTTGGCTCTACCGGCTTATTCCACTGAAATTCTCTCTCCGGGTAGAAGGGTTGCGCAATTCGCAACCCAGACTCCCACGGAACCAGGCGTGCGGATTTCCCGCACCTGGCTCTTCAAAGAATGATTCACAGCATTCTGCTGCTATTTCTTCCGCTTTTGTTCTCATAACTGAATACTTCCTTACTTTGAATTAAGGTTCGTAACCTCCCTTTGAATGGAGCTTATGTTTCCTTGGAAGAATTCATTCTCTGCTGACCGCTTCCCCATGAACAGGTCTTCCCTGTCTCGGAGTACTATCAGTCAGTAAGACTTCCGGCTTGTCATCGTATCATCCTTGCTTTTGTTGAAGCTTGTTTGATCCTATTGGCTTCCTTGCCAAAACATGCCGGATATCCCGTGTTCCTGTGAAATCCATTGAGTACATGCTGTAGGTACGAATCCCGGAGACAACAACACATCCTTGCCTATATCGGACATTCTGTTTCTGCCTTCCCCATAGAGGGAAAAGGTCGGCTGTCTCACATTTTGGATCAATATCGGGACTAATTATCCTCTTCACTTTATTCCGGCCTGCACTCTTCCTGTCTACGCTTCGCAGTGTATGTTACCATAACCCACGCAAGACTCGGTACATAGCTGTCGGCTATACTTTACTATGGTGATTATTTCAAACCACTTGTATCTCACAGACTTTTCACGGCGCAATCCCCACTGATCCGCCGCGGCGGATTGCCAGTATGGATTCTCTACCCACCTTTCTACTACCGGCTCATCTCCTATATCGTAGATTTGTTTTAATATCAACAGTGACACCATCAATCTTATTGGCTTTGCCGGCGCTCCAAAATCTTTGTAGTATTTTTCGAATCCCTTTTCTATTTCTTCCCATGGTATCTTCTCCGATAACTGGTATAGCCCCTCTTTCGGGTTCAACATCTCTTTCAATCCTTGATACAAAAAGTTCGTCTGTTTCTGATCCGGGGAACTGCTTTTCATCTAAAGGTTGTCCTTTTTTATTAAAATATCTTGCAAGGTTTTAATTGCAATTTATTAATTTCTTGCATTAATTGACAACACTTTTTTACTAATTTCCTTTTATTTTTTCTCCTAAATAATATTTTTGGGACTTTTTAAGGATCGACTAATTATCTTTTGACTTCCAACAAAAATCAGCCAAAGAAAAAGTAAATAATATGTTTGATTTACTTTACAAGTATAACGAGATACTAGGATTCGATCTAATATGATGGGGTATGTATCCATCAAACCCCCATTTTGTGGGCGTTGGACTCATTTTAAAACGGAATACGGTGCCATTCTCTATATCGCGGTTTCTAAACCAATCCTGTTTCAGTCTTTTCCCATTTAATGTTACAGACTTAACATACATGTTTTTTTGGGAGGTGCCATTTCCGTATATCACTATTCTTTTCCCGTTTTCCATTTGAATGATCACCTTTTTATAGCTCGGCCCGTTAACTAGTATAGCGTTTCATTAATACATATACATTAGTAAGTTATTTCAGGATCGAATTTGTTCCAACGAAAAATAACCGGGACATCGTTCATCTCTTTTATACCAAGGAGAATCCGCTTCTTTAATTCCATTTTAGTTTGCACCCGGATATGTTTCAGAAAAGTGCGTGTCATTTTTCCAAACAATATTTCAACCAGATTAAGCCATGATCCGTGCTTTGGCGTATGTACATAGATAAACCTATTTGGCTTGGTAGCCAAATACTCCATCGTTTCCTTAGAAATATGGGCTGAATGATTATCCAATATAATTCTAATTGTATTATTGACGGGATAATAAGCATCCAACTCTTTGAGTAACGAGATAAACTCTTTGCTTCTATGCCGGTCATGCACCTGGCCGATAATATGCCCGCTATTCAAATCCAATGAAGCCAAAATAGATACTGTCCCAAGTCTTTTGTATTCATAATCCCGCATGAGACGTGAATTTTTATTTGGGTCAGGAAGAATATCCGGTGCTATATTCGCAATTGCCTGAACACCTGGTTTTTCATCTACTGAAACAGTGATAATATCGGGAAATTCACCTTTGCTCAAAGTTTCATTTGTGAGATTTACATCTTTATAGACCATTAGCACATTTTGCATTTTACTTTCAAACTCTGGATCACGTCGCTCAAGATAATAAGCAATCTTATCAGGACGAATTGGGTGTTGTTCCAGTATCCTCTGTATTGTTGCTTTAGCCGCATGGGCAAGACACGAATATCCTTCTTTAGGTCCGTATGTCCTTGCATGCATTGCTAACTGTTTGCGGCTCCATAGTTCGGCAGCATATCCATATTCTTTGGGTTTAGTGCATGCAAGATTCACTACCCATGCTTTCGCTTCCTCAGTAATCACGGGACTCTTAGGGCGATGAAATTTATCTCGAAGTCCTGCATCAGCACCCATCGCCAGAGCCTTGTCAATACATTTGTATATAGTCGGACGAGAGCCATTAGCTTCTTTCTCAATGCCGGAAATGCTCTTGTTTTGTGAATACATTATCAGAATTTTGGCTCTTTGTATTTCTCTTAGTGGCGCAGTACGGGAAAAAGCTATTTTCTGTAATTCCTTTAATTTAGATTCTTCTAAAACTAAACGAGAACGTGCACTGGTTCTGGACATAACTACCTCCAATTTTTTGAAGGTAAATATAATATCTTTTCTATTAAATGTAAATATTTCGTTGAAACGTTATAATAGTTGTTGAATAATACCTAACGTATTTGGAGGTAATATCGGGGCGTCCTACATAGTTAAAAAGAAATGGGACTAGAAAACTCGGCTCATTACCTATTCCTAAATGTTTGGCAACATAATAAGTCAACCGCTTGGTAAAAGTCGATTTCCCGCCCATCAGTTTAATGAGCTTCTTCATTTGATGTGGGATAAAAAACGAATACTCCCAACTATCCCCTTCATAGAAGTGCTTGCTAAAAGATCCATCCGGATCTTCATAGGGACCAATCACCTCCCACTTACCGCTTGTGTCTTTGGCCATAATGAATCCACTAAATCCGTCGCTTTTAACACTGGGATCCCAAAGATTTACCCATCTGGTACTTCTGTCAAAGAATCTGATGCTATCACTCTTATTTCCAAGCCCTCCGGCAACTTCAGAAACACAAAAGTCATTGTAGGCAAATTCCAGGGTCTTTGATGCAGAAGCATAAGCCATTTTCTGAATAGTGTTAAAAGGAACCCAACCCCGCTCACCCTCTTTAAAATATGTGCTTCTGCCTGAAACTGTAGCATTCCCTTTAAGCAACTCGTATGCTTCTTTCCAATCAATACCTTTTATCCCCTTTTCGTAAGCATCAGCAACTACAATATCCGCGTCATCTCCACCTCCTTGCACCATGTCTTCCAGTCCGCATAAGAACGCATCGGCTGCGTAACCACAGTGCTTATATCCCTCAATGAGCGATTTTACATTGTCCCTGACAACACTTTGCCTGATACGAGTAAAGAAGGGAAATTCGGAGCGAAAAGTGTCCCAGATTGTAAATTGATCGTCATAATAGGGCCCCGAATAATCCCATGGACAATCGCCCGTTCGATCTTTTGGTGAAAGCAGTGCATGATATAAGGCCGTATAAAAAATTGTTTTTTCTCCATCTGCAATATTATTATCGTCAATCAATACCGCACTTAAGGCTCTATTCCAAATCCTTGTAGCATTTTCTTTTACTTTATCAAAACCCCAGCCAGGTATCTCGTTATTTACAAATTTTCTCGCGTTAGCAACACTCTTTGTAGAAATTGCCACCTTCAAGTAAACCTTTTCATTTGAATCAGTATTGAACTTAAGAAAGCAACCAACTCCATCACCCGAGATCGTGTCAGCATTGAAGTGCAGTTCTTTCCTAATATTGTTGAACGTCCCATAACCCAAGACTGCCTTACTGAATTTGATTGCATAAAATATGGTCCCATGTGCAAGATACCAGCCGTCGTTTATGTTTATCCTGCCGGTAATCATATTACTCTTTCACGATCGGCTAAGTTTTTGAAAATGAGAACTTATCTGTCCGGCAGTCATGATTAACTCATTAGCCTTTCTTCTCATGTATATTACTAACCTTTTTAGATTCTGTACAGTGGCTATAACAAATGCTTTCTTTTGCGATTTGGCTAATCCTATAGTCATAAACTTTGATAAGCCATGATTCGTCTTCGCTTCTGCAAAGAGCGGTTCGGTATTTGTCTTTCTTATTTTCATCATCTGTTTACCTGACCAACTGTGCATCCTTTCAGATAATCTCTGATATTCTTCCCTAAATATAGAATGCTGAACGTGTCTTACTTTTTTGCCATGCATGCACTTTTCTCTAATTTGACAGCTTAGACATTCTTTATTCTTTATTCTTTACACTATATACCTTTGCTTTTTTCTTCGTCGTATGGTTATACTTTATTTGTTTTCATCTTTTAACTGACTTACCTGATCCGAGCTATTTTGACTTTGTTGGAATTTATTTTCTCCTTCTA
>JAJYZL010000025.1 GCA_021799965.1 bacterium
TTCGGCAGGCGTGATTCCCTTTACGGTAGCCTTAGTACCCACAGGAAAAAACGCCGGGGTATGAATCAAGCCATGAGGCGTACTAATAACACCTGCCCGGGCACGGCTTTTTTTAGATTTTTTTAAAATTTTAAACATAATAAAAAGTAGTCCCAACGGGAGTCGAACCCGTGTTTTATCCGTGAGAGGGATATGTCCTGCCACTAGACGATGGGACCAAAATTCCGACTCTAGTCGCTATTTTATACTAATTTTATCTCTTCTACAACTTTCTCCAAATGCATGGCATGAGACCCTTTTACAAGAATTAAATCTCCCTTTTTAATAATTTCGCGTATTTTTATCTTAATGTCATCCGCTGATTCAAAACTAATGATATTTTTTGCTTCCATTCCTTTTTTGTGTGCGGCCTCTGCAATAAATTTAGATCTGGGCCCGACAGTGATTAAAATATCGAACACATTACTAGCCAATCTGCCAATCTCTTCGTGAGCCTCAATAGTATACTTACCTATTTCCAACATATCGCCAAGAATAGCTATTTTTCTTTTAAATTTAACGGAATCAGCCAATTCAATAGCTGACTTCATGGACATCGGAGAAGCATTGTAGGCATCGTCTATAACAAACGAATCTTTTATGCCTGGAGTTATCGTGGTCCTTTGAATAGGAGACTTATAAGACCTCAAAGCATCTGAAACCTTAACCAGATTCATTCCAAAGGCAAATCCTACCGCCGCTGCGGCAGCGGCTGCATATGCCTGCGGCTTACCCAAACAGCCATCTATTCTTACCGGAACAAATGATCCGCCGTAATTCAATTTAAAAGAAATTCCTTCCGGCCTTCCATTTTCTATCCTATTTTCAAAATTGGTAACTTGAATTGCGGCGTCAGAACCAAATCCATAGCTCATAATATGAGCCCTGGTTCTGGATTTCATTTCGGCGACGTATTTATCATCAATATTCAAAACTGCAAAACCAGTGCTGGGCAAAACCTCTAAAATCTTTGATTTTTCGCGAGCCACAGCTTCGGCGCCGCTGTAAAATTCAACATGCGCGGGTATATTTCCTATTGCAGTTATTACGCCCATTTGAGGCTTGGCAACATCCAATAAATTTTTAATGTCTCCTGGTTTATCTGCGGCATATTCCAATATCAAAATTTCCGGATATTCAAATCTAAAAATCAACCCGGCAATAGCCCTTAAAATAACTTTTATCCAGAATATCTTTCCGGAAATTTTTGTATAGTCGCCCAGAACCGTCAAGGGCAATCCCAATTCATTATTAAAATTTCCATGAGTCGCCCTCACCGATCTAGACCCCCTCAAAACTGAAAATATCGCCTCTTTAGCAGACGTCTTTCCAACGCTGCCGGTAATAGCAATGATTCCAGGCTGATATTTTTTTAAAGTTAAAATTGCCAGCCTTCTTACTATTTTTTCCAATTTTGCACGCAATTGTTGTTTATTCACGGAATTATTTTTTTATTTATTTATATAGTCTGGGGGTACATTATAATAATTAAGCAAAAAATCAGCCAGGTCTTTAAAAGCCGGCACAACCGTGGCTCCAGCCAGCAATCCCCCGGCGGCTTTATCTAATTTAATCAAAATAACAAACTTTGGGTTATACGCAGGTGCAAATCCTATGTAAGTATCTATAAACTGGTTATATAAATATCCTCCTCGAGTCGGGATCTGAGCCGTACCGGTCTTTCCGGCTACATAATATCCGGGAATATGCGCCAATACGTTCACATCAACCGCCGAAACCATCATCTTCACTGCCTGCGTTGCTGCGTCCTTAGAAACAATCTGCCGTATTACCTGCGGTTTATCACTGGCAAGAATTATGGGTCGCATAAGTTGACCGCCGTTTGCGATGGCCGAAAAAGCATTTATCATAGCGATAGGAGTTACCGCTATTCCTTGGCCAAAAGATGCTGTTGCGAAATCTACAGCAGCAGAGCTGGTTTTAAGTTTACTTATATTACTGGAAACTTCTCCGGGCAATTTAATTCCGGTCAGATCATTAAAGCCGAATTTTATCAAATAATTATAAAACAGATCCCGGCCAATAAGATTCTCCGCAGAAGCCGCTCCCGTGTTAAGAGAGGCTTCAATAACTCCGGTCATAGTAGTCAGGCCGTGAGCGCCTCTTTCGCTGGCATCCCAATTACTGATAGTGTATCCATCAACTTTAATAAAACCCTTATCCACGTAGGTTGTGTCCGGAGTAAACTTACCCGCATCTAATCCTGCGGCCATAGTAAGAACTTTGAAAACGGATCCTGGCTCATAAAGACTTTGAACAACGGGATTGATGAAATTCTGAATTGGCGAGGCGGAAAAATTATTTGGATCAAAATTAGGGAAGCTGCCCATTGCGATTATCCTTCCTGTTTTTGGATCCTGCACTATTACAGATCCGCCCTCAGCTTTGAATTGGCTGATCAAACCGTCAAGAATAGATTCCGATCTTTCCTGTACAGTCGGATCAATAGTTAAAACAACGTCATTTCCATCTTGAGCGTTGATTATTTTATCGCCTTTTAGTTCGCCATTTTTCCCAGCCAACGTATCATCAAAATACACTTCAGCGCCATACTTGCCCGAAACAATATTACTGTCAGAACTTTGAGAAACAAACCCCAAAAGCTGCGAAGCAATACTATTAAACGGATAATATCTCAAATTTTCGCTGCCAATATAAATACCGGCAATTCCCAGTTGTTTAATAGCATCTGCTTGATTCTGATCGGCTTTTTTTAAAATCAAATAATAAAGGCTGGTCTTGCTGGAAAAATAAGTCGCCAATTTTCCCTTGTCTAAATTAAGCGCAGCACCAATCTTTTCGGATGCTTGATTAATAGCATTTTCTCCACCGGCAGATATCTCTTTAGGCACCGCATAAATCACATAATACTTTTTATTAATGGCGGCAGGAAATAAGTTGCCATCCTTATCCATAAAATAAATATCTCCTCTCACAGCGGATAAGAGACCAGAAACCTGATTTTGTGCAGCCGCGCGGGCAGAATAATAAGATCCTTTTGCTATCTGAAGATTATATATATTAGAAATTAGGGCCAAATATAAAAAAGCGAAAAATATTGAAATAAAAAAAATTCGTTTTTTCATACCGCGTAGTAGAAATTTGAACTAATTATATATAAATATAATATTTTTAATTTACTGCCAAAACTCCGGACGTTGTCTCAATATATCCCGGCTTTGTTTCCTTCACCAAATTTTCACTTTTAGCAATCGCGTCTAAATTACTCAGATCCATAGTAGCGTAAAGCTGACTCTTTAATTCGGCATTTGAAACTTGAAGACTTTGCAAATCTTTGGCGTTAGCCGAGATTGAATGTCTGATATCCACACTTTCATTATAAAAATAAATACTTAAGCAAGCCAGCGCGACCAATGCAAGTAACATATATAAAACAGCTGAATTGTATGAATATTTTGCTCTATGTGGTTCTATTATTGTCATTTTAATATTATTCCTCTTAATTTTGCCGACCTGCTTCTGGGATTGGCCGTCGCCTCTTCCCGGGAAGCCGTTATTATCTTTTTGTTTAAAAGTTCCGCCTTATCTGATTTTTTAAGATCCCTGAAATAATTTTTCACTATTCTATCCTCCAATGAATGAAATGATATTATTGCCGCCCTGCCACCGCTTTTTAAAATAACTCCTAGATCGCCTAGCACTGTTTTTAAATTTTCCAATTCGCCGTTTACATAGATTCTAAGAGCTTGGAATGTTCTGGTTGCTGGATCTATTCTTCCTCTTTCATATCCACCAGGAACGGCCTTTCTGATTATCTCCGCTAATTGAAAACTGGTTTCTATCGGAATCGCATTTCTGCTTTCAACTATATTTCTGGCAATCCTTCCGGCAAATCTCTCTTCTCCTAAATTTCTGATAATTTCTTCTAACTTTTCTTGCGGGTACGAATTAATCACCTCGCCCGCAGTCAGCCCGTCTTCTCCGTAAGACATTATTAGCGGCTCATCCTTCTTAAAACTGAATCCCTTTCCCGATTCTTCGAGCTGATCGGAAGAAAAACCAAGATCCAGAAGCAATCCGTCTGCTTTTGGCAAATTCTTTTCTTTTAAAATATCTTTTACTTTGGCATAATTGGAATTTACAAAAATTACATTTTTATTTTCCAACAGCTTGCTGTTTCGCTCTTTTGCTTTTTCGTCCCAGTCTATAGCTAAGAGCGCTCCCGTTTTGCCAATCGCCTCCAGAATCTTTTCTGAATGCCCCCCTCTGCCGAAAGTGGCATCAATAAAGAACTCGCCTTTCCGCGGCTTTAATATCTCCATCGCTTCATTTAAAAGAACTGGAATATGCGACATTGTTTTTGGGCGGTCCCTACAAACCTAAGCCTTCCGCATATATTAAATCCCGAGTTCACCCAACTTTTCGGCTATTTCATCAGAAGATGACTCGGTTTTTGATTTATATTCCTTCCATGATTCGCTGTTCCAGATTTCGATACGATTATAAAGTCCGGCGAGCACCGTCTCTTTCTGAAGTCCGGCATACTCTCTTAAATAATCAGGAATTAAAATTCTTCCCTGTTTATCAAGTTCTACATCCATTGCTCCGGCAACCATTAGGCGCACAAATGCTCTAGAGTTGGCCTGAACCAAAGGAAGCGTAACTAATTTTTGCGCTAAAACTTCCCAATCTTTTGAAGTAAAAACAAAAAGACAGTGATCAAGTCCCTTGGTAATAATTGCGCCAGTTCCGATTTTCTGACGGAATTTTACAGGAAGAGCGATCCTGCCTTTTGAATCTAAGCTATGTTTGTATTCTCCAATAAACATAATTTTATTTTGATAGTTATCCCCAGAATCAGACCTTATCCCCATAGTTATCCACTTCCTACCACCTTATATACATTCTACCCCACTACGCTATCCATTGTCAAAGCCATTATGAGCACTAAAAAAGCCCGTAAATACAGGCTTTTTTAGACTTCTTTTAAAATTATCCACAACTGACTATTTTTACGTATTCCCCACTTTTATACAAGGTAATAATATTGTGCGCGCATCTGGATTCGAACCAGAGACCTCTGCAATGTGAATGCAGCGCTCTAACCAACTGAGCTATGCGCGCCTTCAAAGCGTGCCAATACTTTAAACATCATAAACAAAAAACACACCAAATTCAATTGGTGTGTTTTTTATTCATGTCTTACTTGAGCTCAACTGTAGCGCCAGCGGCTTCCAATTTCTTCTTCAAATCTTCAGCCTCTTCTTTCTTCAAACCTTCTTTAACAGCCTTTGGAGCTCCATCTACCATATCCTTGGCCTCTTTCAAACCAAGACCAGTAACTTCTCTCAAAACTTTAATTACTTGAATTTTCTGAGCACCGCCATCTTTTAATACTACATTCCAAGCAGTTTTTTCTTCAGCCTCGGCTCCGGCAGCGACGGCTCCAGCAGCCATCACCGGCATAGCAGCAGAAATTCCAAACTTCTCTTCCATCGCTTTTACAAACTCCGCGAGTTCTACAACTTTCATTTCTCCTATTTTATCCAATAAATCTTTATACTTTTCCATATTTTTATTTGATTAATTTTTAATTGTTTGTTTTTTCGACAATTCGGTTAAACCGAACATAACTTTCTTGATTGGCATAGTAAGCATCATAGCTATCTGAGCCAATAATACTTCTCTGGAAGGCAACGTAGCGACGAGATTGAATTCTTTTGCGTCTACCAGTCGTTTTCCTTTCATATCATATGCGCCCAATACCTCAAATTCGCCTTTTTTGGATTTTTTGATATCCTTAGCAAATTTATTTATTGTCGCAGCTACTGAAGTTAGATCGCCTTTAGCGAAGATCGCGGCCATCTGAAACTTTGTGGTCATGGCATCAAAATCGATACCGGAGTTTTTTAAAGAGATATTTATCAATCTCTTTTTCACAACTTTCAGATCAGCTCCTACTTTTTTAAGATCTCTTTTGAGTTTCTTAAAATCTTCCACTAAAACACCGTTGAAACCCGCGAAAACCGCAGTTTCATTTTCTTTCAGTCTTTGTACGCTCTCATCAACCAAAGAAATTTTCTGTTTTTTAGTTAGTGGCATAATTAACGAGTTCTATTTTTTTAATTAAAAAGGACCTTTAGTGGTCTTATTTTATATATGTTTCCTGAATTGAAATCTTGATTTTATATCAAGCTCGAGGCGCAAGGAGGAAATAGTGTTTTATCACATTTCCGACGAGCAACGAAGAGATTGAATAAAATCATGATTCCCTCCGGGTAAGAAAATTTTTATTAGTTTCTGCGTCGCTCCTCCTCAGCGTGGCGCGCGCCACGGCCTCGTCGTCACTTCTTGAACTTAAGTCAAAATTTTTCTTATCAATTAGGGAAAATATATAAAAAAGACCACTTGTCCATAGTGGTTCTAAGATTTGTCCTCACAACAAATTTTATTCCTCGGCGGGACTTATTTCCTATCGGAAGCCCGTTGTCTATGGATGTACGTATAATATATATCAAAATATCAGTTGCGTCAACAAAAAGAAAAAGCCCCGGTTCGTAATGAACCGGGGCGTATTTTTAATCCTTTTTCTCTTCAGGAATATCTTCCTCTCTTTCAAAAACAATGCGCTTTTTTTCATCCAGCATAACGTGCACCACGTCATACTTTTGGATCTGTGCCTTGTTCTTAAGCCGACAAAAGGGCTTGCGAAGATACTTGTAAACCTTATTTCTCACTAGCCGTGCGCCATTTTCTGGCTTATCCGTGGCTTCGCTAAAAATAAGTTTTTTAACGCTATCGGCGAACCGAATAGTGATCGGAAAGTTATCCAGGATCTTATCCTGAAATTTACGCAATTCCACATCAACTATGTCACGCAGAATTTCCGGACCCAAAGGCCTGTAAACGCTTATTCTGTCGAACCTTGCCAGCAATTCCGGAGCAAAAACCTTCTTTAATTCTTCTATAGTTTTTTTGTATATCTCTTTATCCAGGGTAGAAGAACTTTTTCTGGTAACTTCGCCAGTAAATCCAATACTATCTTTCGGATTCAACATCTCGGCAATCTGCCGCGAACCGACATTGGTAGTCATCAGAATAACTGAATTTGAGAAGTCGGTTATCATGCCGTTAGCTAACTGAAGCTGACCCTTGTCCATTATATTCAAAAGAATATTATGAAGCGTCGGGCTGGCTTTTTCTATCTCATCGAAAAGAATTATTGATTTCGGTCTTTTCGGGATATCAAAGCCATACTGATGTTCAAGCCGTTTTAACAAGACGATAATTTCATCACGCCTGACAATAACAGCCTTTGCCTCTTTCAGTTTTTCAGTCATTGAAGGTAAGTCCCGAGCTAATACGGCGCCGCTATTGTCACAGAATTTTCCAACTTCAGAAAATTCTTTGATAAGTTTGGCGTTAATACCGGCAAGCTCGTTCATCAAGGCATTGTAAGCCCCTTCGAGTTTTTTGAGCTTAGGATCGCTATCGAGGGCAAATTTTTCAATATTGCCCTGGTACAGAATCGGCGGCGTGCCGCTTTCTTTTGGATTATTGGGATCCCAATGACCGACATATCCGGGAGGAGATCCGATAAGCTTGGCTATGCCATGGCTTTCCGAATAGGCCTCGCATGGAATTTTGGTAATGGCATTTTGATTGCCAAACCAATATTCGGCTAGAAGCTCCGCGGTAAGAGTCTTGCCTACCCCGGAAGGACCGGCGCACAAACCCACGTAAACGGGCCGATTTTCCGTA
>JAJYZL010000026.1 GCA_021799965.1 bacterium
TGACTGGAATTAGGGGCTGTGAGAGGGTGGATACGTTGCTCATGCCGCCCAAATCTCGGCGTAGACGGTGGCGGCGCCGGCCGTAAGGGCCGAAGTCTGGCCTATCTTGACTATATACGCTGCCGGGACTAACAGCGAGTTAGGAAACGCGGGATTGATATATTGATATTGCACAGGACTCGCAGGGTAAATCACTATGCCCTGCTCGACGACAATGGACGGGTTTAGTATCTGTAGCTCGCCCTGTCCGCCGGTTGTCAGGATTATAACTTTATTATCGGGATGTTTATTGATCTCTTCTACGGAAATTTCCAAGCCTTTGGGATTTTTAATGTAGCCTAAAGCTTTGGCTATTTGAACGTTATTTTTCATAGAGCGTCCATTTATAGCCACTTTTTTCCCGATTTTATCGGCTATTTTAAATATTGCCGCAATACGAGTTAGCAGGGAAGCAAAAGTTGCCACAACCACCCTGCCCTCTGAGTTCTTGAACATATCCTCAAGATTTTTCTCGACTGTTTCTTCGGAAATAGCCTTGCCTTCGACATCAGCGCTGGTACTGTCTATAAAAGCAGTGTGAATATCCAGTTTTCCGAGCTGTTCGAACGCTTCGGTATGCAACGCATTTCCGTGTTTATCTCTATCTATTCTAAAATCTCCGAAATGAACCATTCTTCCGACTGGTGTAGTAAGTATGAATCCTACACCATCAGGAATAGTGTGTCCAATATCAAAAAATTCAGCTTGAAAATGATCGGAAATAGTTACTTTATCGCCATTTTTAACTACGTGGAATTTTAGTTTCGGTAAATTTGGGAATTCTTCCATTCTTTTTTCGACGAGTGCTTTTGTTAGTGCAGCGGTGTAAATAATGGGATTGCCAAGTTTTTCTATGAGATAGGGAATGGCGTGAATATGGTCGTAGTGGCCATGAGTTAGAATTATTCCTTTTATATTTTTCTTTTTTGGCTCTAAATAAGAAGTATTTGGGATTATATAATCTATTCCCGGAGTTTCTTCTTCTGGAAATTGAATGCCTACGTCGACCATTACTATTTCATTTTTGTGTTCAAAGAATACGCAATTGCGTCCAATTTCTTCGAATCCGCCAAGCGGACAAAATCTTACCAGATCGGAAGATTCTGCCGGCTTTTTGGAATGAGGCATGTGCCTCATATGTGTCTTTCTTAACATTGTCTTATTTTTATTTATTCTGGTCTTTAGCCAGAGCTTTAATCCCTTCGGGGGCGTTAAAGCTATTAATTTTTATTTAGAACTTGTGTGCCCAGGGCGGGATTTGAACCCGCAAGACCTTGCGGTCGCACGCACCTGAAGCGTGTGCGTCTGCCAGTTTCGCCACCTGGGCATAATTTATCAAAAACTTATTTCAATGATTTGAGTTCGTCAATCAGGTTTGTCTTTGCCGGACTCAGCCCATTTTCTTCTGCTAAATAGTAGCTAATCCAATCAGCCAGGGATAGAGCGTTCCATGCTCTGGTCAATTCATTTTTTCCTTTAAGTGCTACCGATATAAATTTAACCCCATTTTTATTAAATACTTTCTTTATTTTTTTAATAATGTTTTTATTAGTGGTCGTGTCAGAGTCGTCCTCAATAAAAAGAACAATCAATTCAGATAAAAAATTTTTATTTTCAAAAATTTCTATCTCGTTATGGCAAATTTCAGGAATTATTCCGCTAAATGCAGGATTTTTTGGTGTTTCATTCAGTCTTGTTTTCCAGTTATAGCACAAATATTCATTTTTTTGTGAACCGTATATGAGTACTATATTGTTCTTTATTTTTTTGGCAATAGCTCTTCCTTCTTTTTCCGTGTTTTCCAGTTTTACACTCGTAACCATTATTTCCTGAAAAATATTTTTCAGGATACCTATGGCTCCATAGAACATAAGTCCCCCCCCTTGTCTCGGTTTAATTCCAGGATCTTTGAAATATGCAATTGGAACCCTTTCTTTTTTAGCTATTTTTAGCAGTTTTCCGCCGGAGCAAACTACTGCTCTATTTTTTACTTTTTTAAAACCGCTTATAGTTTCCGCGGTATTTCCGGAAAAAGAAATAAAAATAAATAAAGGATTTTTATAATTTATTTCCGGCAGACCGAAATTTTTCCAGACTATGACGGGTACAGGAATATTTAATTCTTTGTTAAGTCCGGCGATCATATCTCCGACTTGTCCGGAGCCGCCCATCCCGACAATAATTATCGCATCAGTATTCTTATTTTTTAACTTATTTAAATTAAAAAAGTCGATGGCTCCAAAGGAGAGCTGTTTGTTGAATTCTATCAATCCCTTTTTAAACTGTTCCATATTTTTATTGACTATTTAAATACCCGGGTAGTTTGCAGATACCAGTCGCTGATGCCCTTAAATCTATCTGACGGAGTTATTAGAGTTTTATTTTCCAGGCCGTTTAAGTTCTTTACGGAAACATAAAGATAGTAAGGAGAAAATAGAAATACTGCCGGTTTCTGACTATCTATTTCTTTCTGAAGAGCTTCGATTTCGTTTAGTCTTTTTCCGGCGTCTGATTCTTGCCTGATTGTTTCGATCAGTGAATCCGCTTGGTTATCCTGGAATAGAGATAGATTCAGACCGGGATAAAATCTTTCCGAAGAATGCCAGAAGGAAAATAGATCGGGATTATTTCCAAGAATATTTCCGAATAATAACATCTGATAGTTTCTAGTTTTAATTATTTCTTGATTAATATCATCGGGATTGAGCTTAATAAGCGACAATTTTACGCCTATTTTTTCCCAATCGCTTTGAATCAGATCGGCGGTATCCGATAAAAATTGTATTTGCGGAACAATCATTTGCAGATCGAGCGTAACAACATTTTTCCCTACCTTCTTCTCTCTGATGCCTGTATCTTTATTTATCAGCCAGCCGGCTTTATCAAGCAGTGCAGACGCCTGGTCTAAAGAAAACTGATCTGCGCCGATCTGACTGTCATATCCTTCAATGGATGGCGTGATGGGTTGATTTACGACATCGGCTTTGCCGTTAAATATGTTTGCTACAAGCGTATTTTTATCAGTTGCAAGATTCAGGGCTTCGCGTACAGAAATATCTTTTAAGGCATCGCTGGAATTTTGATTCAAAAATATTGCATAATATCTGGGTATTTTTAACTCGGTTATTTTATTGCTTATTTTTATTTTATTGACATCCTTAGGGCTTAAATTGCCAAAGCCGTCTATTTTTCTGGAATTAAAGGCATCTATTATTTCGTTAGTGCCCTGGAAAAATTTAACCGATAATTGGCTTATGAACGGCTTTTTACCCGCATAATTGGGATTAATTTCAAAATTATATTCGGTTATGAAGCCGTCTTGTCTTAGAGCGTAATTGGCGTATTTATAAGGCCCGCTGCCAACCGGCTCAAGATTGTAATTAGAAAGTTTCAGATTAGAGGATGGTATTGTGCCGAAAATATGCTTGGGGACTATCTGTAATTGTTTTAGGTTGTCCAAAAAGAAAGCATAGGGATTTCTTAAGTTAAATTCTAATTCTAATTCGCTTATGCGGCTGACGACTATTCCTTGCCAGGTAGAAAACAACGGAGAGTTGGCTTCTGGATCTTGAATAGTTTCGATGGTAAAAACAACGTCGTCGCTATTAAGGGGCTTATTATCACTCCACAATAAGCCGTCTTTCAAAAATACATCCCACGTTTTTCCGTCATCGCTTACCGTGTAGTGATCTATCAAGTCTGTCAGATCGGCATAAACGATTTGAGAGAGATCTCGGTCTGTATCGGTGTTGCTTATGATCGGATTTATGAATTTTGGCTGGCCTATAACCCCCTCGTTGTATTTACCGCTTCCAGTTGGCACCGCAACCGTATTTTTATTTAGAAAATTTATCAGCCATAAAGATCCGGAAATTAAAAATATCCCAGCTGCTATGAACAGCGCTATCCTTTCTTTTTTAGTTAATAGTTGAATGAATTTTTTTATAAACATGCCATTGATATTTGATCAATTTTTATTTGAAAACATTATTATTTATAAATAACGAAAACTGATACAAAAGCATAAAAATACTAGACGATATTTTAAGAGTTTAATGAAATAGTCGAACAAAAATACGCGGTTCTGCTAAGTTAGGCTTTCAGTATCAGGCTTGAGTAAATAGAAAGTGCGGCAAAAGCTATAACTAAAAGTATTGTTCCCCAGAATATAATTTTTTCTAAACCACGACGGGTATGATAAAATTCGCTGCCGCCTCCACCAAAAACTCCGGAAAGACCAGATGATCTCTCTTGAACAAGGATTGCGACAACTAATAAGATCGAGACGACTATTTGAGCGATAGATATGATAGACATATTTATTCTTTAAAAGACGATTTTGCTATAAAAGTTAATAGTAAGTTTACCGCAGTAATAATAATTGTTGCGTATACTAATGCCTGAATATTGGAAATAGTGATGTTTACTGACCAGATATCAAGAAGTTTTAATATGATAGCATTAATAACCAAACTAAACAAGCCTAGCGTTAAGAATATAAAAGGAGAGAAAATTAGCTTAAGTATGGGCTTCAAAATGATATTTATAGCTGTAAATATTGCTGTTAGTATCAAAAGATTTTCAGGATTCTGAGTTATGGAAAATCCGGGAACAAAATAGGAGGCGGCCATTAGCGCAACGCCGTTTATTAAAAAGTGAAATATAATTTTAGATAAAAATCTCATTTATTCCTCTTCTGTATCCCTATCATTTTCTCTTCTATCTACAGCTTTGGCTAAATTGGTAAGGGCTCTTAGTTTATTGTCCCACTTTACCAATTCTTTCAGTCTTTCCTGATCATTTATTATTTCTTCGGCTTTTTTCTTTTCGGAATTGTATATCCTCTTTTGATCATTTATTACTTCAAAAAATTCACCAATTAAGTCTGGATCCTCAGCTGTCATTTTTCTAATATCTTTTAAATTTTCTTCCCAATTTTCAATGTCGCAGCTGATAACCAGACGATCTAATCTGTCTATCGGTCGTTCGGCTTTTTTGGCATTAGCCTCTTTAATTATTTTATCGATATTTATTTTTTCCATATGTTTATTTTATAACATTTTTATTTAATTTTGCAAAGGGGGGGGTAAAAAATCTTATTGCGATACAGTGCTTATCTTAAGAGTGGCAAAATATCCTGTCCAGTCATTTCCGGCGGCTTGGGAATGTCCATGAATTTTAGAATTGTCGGAGCTACGTCGGAAAGTATGCCGATAACTTCATTTTCCGTTTCTTCGACTTCTCTGGCTGTTTTATTTCTGTAGAATTCATTGGCTACGATGTATATCGGTACGGGCGAGATATCATGTCCGGTGGTTGGCTTGGCTGTCAGGGGATCCATCATTTTTTCCACGTTTCCGTGATCGGCCGTAATTATTAAAATATCATTATTTTCCAAAACCTTCTTGGAAAGTTTGCCCATTTCTTCGTCCAGTGTTTTAACCGCCTTCATTCCGGCATCAAAATTACCGGTATGGCCCATCATATCTCCATTGGCATAATTTATAAGTATGAAATCAAAAGAATTTTCATCCAAAGCCTGCATCACCCTGGAGGTTATCTCCCCGGCCATCATTTCGGGAGCCTCTTCGTGCCTAACAACATTTTTTGACGGGACCAAAATTCTGAATTCATCGGCAAAGGTTTTATCTTGCAGGCCGTTAAAAAAGAAGGTAACGTGTGCATATTTATCTGATTCAGCAATACGCATCTGAGATTTACCGTTTTCTGAGAGTATTTTTCCCAAGGGATTATCTACTTTTTCCTGGGGAAATGCTACCGGCAAACTAAATCTTGGAGAATACTCCGTCATTGTCGTTATGTATAAGTTTGTAAATTTTTTAACCGGGAATTGTTGAAAGTCCGGATTTATGAACGGTTCAACGATCTGTCTGATGCTATCTTCGCGAAAGTCAAAGAATAGAAGTCCGTCTCCATCCTTGATCCCGTCATTTTCTGGACCTATGAGATGCGGCTCTATAAATTCATCGCTTAGATTTTTATTGTAATTATTTTCTATCAAGCCCTTATAATCATTCGTCATTGGCCCATTTCCAATTAAAACATTGTAGGCTTTTTGCGTCCTATCCCAATGCTGGTCTCTGTCTTCAGCATAATAGCGGCCAATTAAGCTGGCTATTTTAATATTTGGATCCAAGGCTTTTTCGAGCTTGGATAAAAGTCCTCCCGCTGATTTCAATGGGCTGTCTTTTCCGTCTGTATATAAATGCAAATTAACCTTAGGAATTTCGTTCCTTTTGGCAAATTCTATTAAAGCCAGCAGATGTTCGAGCGAAGCATGAATATTTGCATCTGTCAGAAGTCCGGCGAGATTAAGAGTGCCATTATTTTTTTTAACAAAATCAGCTAAGTCCAAAAGAACTTTGTTTTTGAAAAACGATCCGTCCTGTATTGCCATGCTTATTCTTGGATAGTGCTGGAATATAACTCTGCCCGCGCCTAAGGTCAGGTGGCCGACCTCGCTGTTTCCTTCTTCGTCCCATGGCAAACCGACGGCTATTCCCGAAGCCTGAAGGGCTCCTGACAGGAAATGGCTTTTAATGTAATCAATATTTGGCGTCCCTTGAACGTGGATAGGGTTGGATCCATCCTTTTTACCTATGCCCCATCCATCCAAAATGGCGAGAACAATCTGTCTTTTCATAAGCGTATTATATTAAAGCGTGTTTTGTTTGACCAAAGTTTACTTGTTAATTATAATACAAATATCGTAAAATAATTAATTCGTAAAATTATTAAATCAGTTCCTAAGAAATTCATTTCAATATTTAGAGAACAACAGAAAAAATGTTTTTAGATCCAATCTTTTGGCTTTCTTTGGCCATAGCGGTAACCTTAGGTTACTTTGTCCGTCATCTCATAGTATCTAAGCAGAGTGGTTCGGCAGAGGAGAAAATAAAATTAAAACTGGAAGAAGCTCAGACGCAGGCAAAGGGCGTCATTTTAGAGGCTAAGGATAAGGCCGGTCTTTTGCTTGAAGAGGTTAAAAAAGAAGAGAAAGAAATGAAGGCTCAGCTTATGAAGTTTGAAGACCGTCTTGTTAAAAGAGAGGAGGCCATCGAGCGTCAATTTGCTGATATTATGACTCAGAAAGGAGTCTTGGAAAAAGGTTCTGCCGATATTGAGCTTCAAAAGTCAGAGGTAGAAAATTTAAGAAAGCAGATAATGTCTGAGTTGGAAAAAGTTGCTAGGCTTTCTGTTGAAGATGCGAAAAAACAGATTTTGGACAAGGTTAAAGAACAGCACGGCGTAGAGCTTGCCAAGGCCTTACAAAAACTCGAGAAAGACAGACGAG
>JAJYZL010000027.1:0-6638 GCA_021799965.1 bacterium
ATTTTTGTATCGCCATAGTAAACCGCAGCATTTTTAGAGAAAATAGTAATACCACGCTCTCTTTCAAGATCGTTAAAATCCATTATCATTTCCTGATCGCCCAATCTTCCTAAGTCTGTGTCGGATTGTCTCATCATGGCGTCAACTAAAGTTGATTTACCATGGTCAACGTGGGCAATGATAGCTATGTTTCTGATTTTTTTCATTAGGATAAATATTTTACAATAAATTATCTCAAAATGCAATTTTTTTAATTAGATTAAGTTATTCACTTACTAAAGATTTGCATAACAGGGGGGGGCAGTATAATTAAACTAAATTAAATAAATAATTTTACATATGAAAAAAATATTAATAGGAAGTTTTATAATTACGGTCGGAGTTTTAACTGCTGGTTTGGTTTCTTACGCCTGGAACGAGCCAATCAATACTCCACCGAATGGTAATGTCGGCGGAATCTCCAGTTTTTTACAAAATGGCGTTATTCACGCTAAGGATTTTGTAATTGATTATATGAATTCTTCCGGAGCTACGACAACGAAATCTCTTACTCTTTATATCGATAAAGATAGTGACGGCTATACTCCGGCACAAGGCGACAGCAACGACAACGACGCATCTGTTCATCCAGGGGCTGCGCCGCAATACAATTCCGGAAAAGATGCTGATTGTAACGGCGTTCCAGAATACACTGTTGATGTAACTCAAAATGTAAACACATGGAACGTTGATTCAGCCTGCACAAGGGGGGGCATGCTGCAAATATGATAGCTTACATTACAGATTCTACTGGCTGGGCAAAATTAAATAATCACACCGTTACAACAAATAGTGATGGAAGTATTAATAATTTAAGTCTAATACGAGGTTTTGATTGGGGAAATAAATACAGCAAAAGATTAATTTGTTTGAGTAATGATTCGCCCAAGATATCTACTTCTCCGGTATGCCTTAGTTACGATGTGGCTAATCGCCAATGCGCTGTTTACGCGAAGCCCATACAATACGATCACTCCTTATATCAACATATCTATGCCGGAAATAGCGGCAATCTTGGTTCTTGCGGTGGACACGGCGAAATGGACTATGATTATTATAATCTTCCTAAATATACCGATAGCAATCCAACGGCCAACACTGCCAAGCTTAACCAACTGCAACAGTATGGCTTCTGGCATATTTGGTGTAATTAAATAATTAAAAAAATAATTAACTAAAATGGAAAAAGAGGGAAAAATATTAAATATTGCCGGAACTGTTTTTGCGCTTTGGCTATTAGCATTAACAATTGCTTTATTCTTTTTATTCTCGCAATCTGCTACCAAAAATTCCGCTGTAAATAATAATTCAACGGCAACAGCGACGCCCGCTTCACCCGTTGCTACACCGACAACGAATACAATAAATCCGTCAACGCAACTTTCTGCCTTTGCGGTTGATAACAATGGCAAAATATTTGGAAAATATAATCCCGAAGATTTTGCTTCGTTCTCCGGGTCCCTAGTGTCTAAAATTAACTCGAAAATAGCAACTAGCAGCAATGATTATACCGTTCTAATAGTCTCTGGTTATTTAAATTTAAAATCAGATATAACCGCCGGAGCAAATGCCGCTTTTCAAGAAGAGATAAAATATATCGAAATAGGCAAAAACACGAAAATTGTTGATGATGGTGGCAATGCCATGACAGCCGCAGAATTATCTCCCGAAGATTACTTAACCATAATTCCCTCTGATAATACCGAATATCCGGGTACATATATGCTGGCCTCGCAAATAACAGTTACTAAAAAAGTTTGGCGAGCAGGAGAAAATCCATTTGGTAATTAAACAAATTATTATGCCCAAAGCAGAAAAAAAAGTTTTAATTCCTTTTTTTGTCGCTTTATTTGGACTAGCTTTATTTTCGTTTTATTTTTTACCTAAAATTTCTTTAACGAATGCACAAGATATTGCATCAACAACTGTAAATACGCAAAGCGTTGCATCGTCTACAACAAAAGAGTTTTTTAATTATGCCTGGAATGATCAGATCGGTTGGATAAGTTTTAATTGCGAAAATACCAATGTTTGTAATACATCAAATTATAAAGTTTCTATTGACGGTAATGGACAATTGTCTGGCTATGCATGGAATGATCAGATCGGTTGGATAAGTTTTAATACATCTGATCTAACGGGGTGCCCTTCCGGAACCTGCAACGCCCAAATTGATAATTTTTCCACTCCATTTACAACCATCAAATTATTAAACGGGTGGGCAAAAATCTTGTCAGATAATAGCTGGATTCACTTATCTGGCAATACCTATAAGTCTATGCTGCATAGTGATGGCAGTATTTCCGGATATGCTTGGAGCGAAAATTTTGGTTGGATAAGTTTTGAAGGAGAAAAATATAGTTTAATGGTGAAAGGTTTAAATAATTTATTCTTCCCGATGACATTAACCGGCGTTGGATTTCAACAAGGTGCGACAGTTTCCTTAATAGAAAAAAATGCAAGTGGCGGATTAATTGCCGAAGTTAATTGTCTTGATCAAAGCGGAAATAATGATTTTGTTGTAAGCGATAACGGACAAACATTAACGGGCTTATGTCCATTATATGATATGGGTTATGGAAATTATGATATAAAAGTAACCAATCCTGGTGGAGCTCAAAACTTACTATCATCGGCATCAACAACCTTGTTTAAAATAACTCCTCCATCAACAAATGATGTAACTTTAACAATGCCAACCACAACTATTGGAAACAATGGTCCGATATCTATAAATAAAATAGAAAGCAGTAATTCATTGTTTGGAGCAAGCGTAGAATTAATGAAAGACAATCAATTAATCAAATGCTTTACTATTCATGAGTATGATCTTAATAATGGCTGGATACCAGGCAAAGATGAGGCCGGCAATGTACTGCCAATGCAGTGTGATTTAACTAACGCGGCTGCAGGAACGTGGAATTTTGTAATTAGTAAATATGATGCCTATGGAACCGAACAATGGAAAGAGCTCACAAACTCTTCAATATCCGTCAATTGCATACATACATCATGGGATAAATCATATTCCGATGCCGACGCTCCAAAGCTTTATGGCGACATAACACTAACCGATAATTGTGGAACTCAAAAAGTTATACATGGAACCTGTTCTCCTATTTGGAGTCCTGAGAATAGTTGTATAGCCAACTTTCAACAAACAGCTACTAATTGTCTAAATAATCCGATGAGGTGGTCTTATTCCGCAAATATATACGGTGCCAGTTGCGGATCCGGTTATAAGTGCCAATCAAATGTTTATGTCTCTGATTACGGAAAATGCTTGATTGATCCGGCTCAATGTAATAAGTCTTTTGCTTGCAATGGTTATGAGTGCGGATCCGGAACCGATCTGTGCGGAAATAGTTATGGTTGCGGAAGTTGCGATAGCGGATACACCTGTGATGACAATAGTCATAAATGTAAGAAGAGCAATTGGCTTTATTAATCTATTAAAAAAGCCCGCATTCTTTCGAATCGCGGGCTTTATTTTTTTAGAATCCCACAGAGACTCCAAATAACGTTTCTGAATGAGCTATTACAATTTTTTCTAATTTCAAGCACGCTTCCATTTTCCACCAGCTCTGCTCCCAAAACAAGGAAATATGGTCATACACCGTAACTTCAATACCACCTCCTATTTTGGACACCTGCGCCGTTGGATTGTATGAGAAATGCGAGCTATAGAACGGCTGCCCATAACTATCAAGCTCGCCCAACTCGGAGGAGGCTTTTATCCGGCCCGTTCCGATAAGGCTCTTAACCACATACGGCTTTACAGTTACTCCTTTTACCACTATCGGCAAACCCAGCTTAAGGTTCAGGTTCAGCGCTGTTGCACTAAGCTTAAATTTGTACTTCAGGTATGCACTTATGTCATCCGTCCATACATAACCACCTCCGCCGTACCTATACACGAAGTCACTGGTTGCCGAACGCTCTACCTGAATTTCCACATACTTTGAGAGCGCATAGCCGAGCCTCACCGAAGAAGTAATACTATTGCCGCACCCCGGCAACGTGTCGTACTTACTATCTTTTAGCTCATAGCCATTACCCAGAGCCAAGGCAACGCTGAACTTCTGGTCAACCACGGGCACTCCGTGCTTATCCACTTTTTCAAGGGGAAGCACTTTGTTGGCCTGGCTAATCTCGGCTTTTAAAGAATCCGAGGAAACTACCTGGGCATTTGTCTGAAGGGCAAATCCCATAAACAGTGTAAACAACATTACTTTCTGTATCATACTATATCCTCCCGTCTGTTTATTAAATTATTTATGTGCGTTATTAGCTTTTATAATATAACTATTTTTATAAAAAGTCAATACCAGTAAAATTTAAAAATATAGCTAAAAACCCAACAATTATTAAATCAAAATTATTACAAAAGTACTTAAACCTTTCAATAAACTCAATCTTTTAAATTCTCTATTATGGCTACTTCTAATGGAGCAATAGGGAATGGGGAATAGCGCATTTCCGAATAAGCGCGGATAAAAGATTTTAAAAGATTTATATGACGCTCAGAATTTATTAAGTCCGAATGTTTCTTAAGCAATGCTAAATTGTCAGCGGTTAATTCCTTTTTATACAACTCTTCAACTCCGGGACTTAATTTTAAAGACAACGTCCGGCGCAAATAATGAATCATATCCTTACCAAGCTGCGGCAAATTATAACCCTCTTCGTTTATTTGAGATAAATAACTCAAAGAACTTTCCAAATCACCCCTAAGTAAAAGTTCGGCTAATTCTGCGGTTTTTTTATAGCCAATCTTTCCTACAATTCTTTCAACATCTTTCAATTCTATGCTAGAATCCATCGAAGCTATCTGATCCAAAAGGGAAAGGGCGTCCCTTAAACTGCCCTCGCCTAAAGCGGCTATCAGCTCCAAAGCATCGGCGGATATTTTAATTTTTTCTTCTCTGGAAACAATTTCTAATTGTTTTAAAATATCGCCGATAGCAAGCTTTTTAAAATTAAATTTCTGAGTTCTGGAGGAGATAGTTGCGGGAAGCTTTTCGTATTCGGTTGTGGCTAAAATAAATACCGCATGCGCCGGCGGCTCCTCCAATGTTTTTAGAAGGGCATTAACTGCCTCGCGAGTAAGCATATGAACCTCGTCAATAATAAAAACTTTTTTAGAAAAATAAAAAGGAGACAACTTCACGCTTTCTTTTAAATCCCTGATCTCATCTATGCCACGATTAGAAGCCGCATCGATTTCCACGACATCCATCGCCTGATTAGAATCAATTTCGGTACAAGCACGGCACTCATTGCACGGCTCTCCTTTTTCCCTGAATTTAACGTCCTTTTGTCTTTTCTCGCAATTTACCAACTTAGCTAAAAGACGGGCAGTCGTGGTCTTGCCAGAACCGCGAGAGCCATAGAATAAATAAGCGTGCGCGAATTTATCCTGCTTGGCGGCATTTCTTAAAATCTCAATTATATGCTCCTGACCCAAAAGTTCAGAAAGTTTTTTGGGACGATATTTTCTGTAAAGCGCCAACATAAAGATATTTTTTAATTTTAACACTTTAATCAGTCATTTTCCATTTTTTGAATTTTATGCCACACACTATGAATTTATAAAATATATAATTTATTACAATACCCTCTACAAAGCTCAAAAAATAAGATATAATTTTATTAATCAGGTATGAAGAAATTTATATATTTTTTTATTTTAATAGCCAGCGGTCTTGGGTTATATTTGTTTTTCACAACCAATAACAAACTCAATCTGTCTTTATCCGATATTTCCAAAACTGCGGCTCAAGAAAATGTTGTAGCTGAAAAAATTACAGTTGCGCCAACCGATCCCAACGCCGATATCGGCCCGCAACAAAAACTAGCTAACCCTCCGGCGATTATTAAGGCGGTGTATTTTACCGGATGGTCTGGCGGTAGCGCAAAAGCAGTTGATAATTTAATCGCCCTAACTAAAAATACTGAAATAAATGCAGTAGTTATTGATATAAAAGACTATACCGGAGAAATAAGTTACAAGACAAATATTCCTGAAGTAAATAAATACAGCGACGGAGTAATAAAAATCGCAAAACCGAATGCTCTGATCAAAAAACTTCACGATAACGGAATTTATGTTATCGGAAGAATGGCTACTTTCCAAGACCAAACATTTTCAAAAGCCAGGCCCGATTTGGCTCTGCAAAGCATTTCTAAAAACAAAGTTTGGACTGATTACAAAGGAATTTCCTGGATGGACCAATCCTCAAAAGAAGTTTGGGACTATAACATCGCTATTGCTAAAGATGCCCTGGATAGGGGATTTGATGAAATTAATTTTGACTACATCAGATTCGCTTCGGATGGAAATATGGCAGATATTCGTTATCCATTTTACGATGCAAAAACACAAACTAAGAGACAGGTCATGAACAGTTTTTTCAAATATCTCCGCGAAAGCTTGCCTGAAGCAAAGCTTTCAGCAGATCTGTTTGGCTATACAACTCTACATACCGATGACTTGGGAATAGGCCAGAATCTAGATGACGCCTTTCCATATTTTGACTATATAGCACCTATGGTTTATCCATCCCATTACAATAATGGATTCAATGGACACGCCAATC
>JAJYZL010000027.1:6648-7234 GCA_021799965.1 bacterium
AATCCGGCACTATACCCATATGATGTTGTCTATACTTCAATGCTTGAAGCAGATAAACGCCTCAAAGCATTTGAAGAATCTACGACGACCGTAAAAATGACGAATGTGCAATTCCGGCCCTGGCTGCAAGACTTTAACCTAGGAGCTACTTACGATGCCGTAAAAGTGAAAGCGCAAATACAGGCAGTTTATGATGCAGCGTCAACTACCAAAGCCACCGATTTATCAAAACAAGGATGGATGCTGTGGAGCCCGTCAAATGTTTACACAAAAGAAGCGCTGTTGCCGCATCAATAAAAGCATAAAAAGAAATGGGAACCGACGCCAAATACGAAATAAAAATTGACCAATTTTCCGGTCCGTTGGAAAAACTGCTAGAGCTTATAGAAGAAAGGCAAATGGAAATTACAACCATTAACTTGGCGGAAATAACCAATGATTTCTTAAAATATCTCCAGACTCTCGCCGAAGAGAATACGCATCCTAGCGTGATTTCTGATTTCATAGTCGTAGGCTCAAAGCTTTTACTTATAAAATCAAAAGCTCTCTTACAGTCACTAGAGCTTACCGAGGAAGAAGAAAAAGA
>JAJYZL010000028.1 GCA_021799965.1 bacterium
TTGATGCCGGCTAAACGCAACTCGCATTTTTCAACATTATCTGATTCCTTTATGAGCAAAAAATTATATTCCACCTGGAGCATTCTAAGCTCCTCTTTTTTGACCAAGATAATGTCTTCCAGATTGCCAAATCTTAGACACATATTTCCTCCTTGGAATTTATCCTTTTAATGATCTGTATTCAGTAGAGCAAAACCAGTCTCATAAATCAATCCCTCCTTGAAAAAATGGCACTTTTGGAATAAAATCAAAAGACTATAAACTAAATAATAAAAAATATGCTTAGCTACAACGAATTAAAAATAGGAACACTTTTTGAATTTGAAGGAACTCCTTATGAAGTTTTGGATTATGAATTTTTGAGAATGCAGCAAAGAAAGCCAGTTGCTAAGACCAGAATCAAGAATCTTCTTACCGGACAGGTGATAGAAAGAAATTTCCATCAAAATGAAGCTTTAAAAGAGATTGAAATTGATAAAGTAAATATCATATATCTTTACAGCCATCGCGATGAGTATTGGTTCTGCGAAAAAGGCAATCCTAAAAATAGATTTAAATTGCCCAAAGAAAAAATAGATGGAGGCATACAGTTCATTAAACCGAATACCGAGGTGCTGTCCATGAAGCTCGGCGAACAAATACTGACCGTAAAACTTCCGGTAAAGGTAGAAATAAAAATAAAAGAAACTCCTCCCGGCGAACGCGGCAATACCGCACAAGGCGGCACGAAAACAGCCACACTAGAAACAGGCGCTGAAGTTGCCGTTCCCCTTTTCGTGAATACCGGAGATATCATCCGCGTTAATACCGAAACCGGAGATTATGTTGAAAGAGTAGAAAAAGCAAAGTAGTTTTAGCAACAAAACTTTTATCTACTCTCAACCCGCTTCGTTTGCCCCAGCCGGCAAACTCGCTTGTTCCTCGCCTCGCTCGCTCCGCCAATTCTTTTTCTTCGGAACATCTCGAAGGCGCTTTCGCGCCGAGAGCGAAGCAAATTTTATAACAATAAAATTATGCTGTTTCCGAGAAAATGATTGGCGGAGCACCGTGCCCGCTCGGCTGTGCGGGTTTCAAATAAATAAAAGTTTTGTTTTAACAACTTCTATATTAAACCTTTATCTTTCGGTTTTTCCGGAACAATCTCCTGATCTCCGTAATCTTTTCCAAGACTTTCTTCTAAAGCCTTTCTAAGATCAGCCATATCAACCTTCTTTTTTTCGGGCTTATCAAAATGCTTTGGCTGCCTTTCAGGCTTTGATTCCGGTTTTTCTTCACCGGCCGGCTTCAATATTTCCGACAAACGGTGCTCGCCCTTTCTAAGCTCCATTTCCTGAGCGAATTCCGCTCCGGAAGCGCTCCACTCCCCCGCAATTTTTTCTGAAACCGCGGATACCGGAGTACTGTACATTCTCCTGCTGTTTTCTATGATCACGTCTTTATAATTTTCTTCCGGTGGCTTTGGCGGAGGAATAGTTTTTGCGGAAAAAGGCTTTGAAGCTACGCCGTCTATCATCAGCTTTATATAAAAATTATATTTCGGAAGATTAACCAGATCGTTGAGCATAAAATCCGGCTGGAATTCTTTTTCTAGAAACTCGGCATCATCGGCGCCAACCCTAAAAGTAATCATTGTGCCCACGTTTCCAAAAATAGCATCGCGCATTTTGGTGCTGTCGCCGGAAATAAGCTGGCGGATGTATTGATGCGCCATAATAAGACACAGATGATATTTTCTGGCCTCAGATAAAATAGTAGCAAAAGAATCTGTGGCAAAATTCTGAAACTCATCAACGTAAAGATAAAAATCCCTTCTTTCATTTTCCGGAATATCCATACGGCTCATAGCGGCAAGCTGGATTTTGCTGATAATCATAGCGCCGAGCAAATTGGAATTATCCTCACCTATTCCTCCCTTAGATAGATTCACTATCAAAATTTTACCCTCATCCATGATCTTTCTCATATCTATAGAAGAATGAGCCTGACCCAAAATATTTCTAATGAGCGGATTAGTAACGAATTGACCGACTTTATTCTGAATGGCCGCAGTAGCCTCAGTCTCAAATTTTTGGCTGTATTTTGCAAACTCATTTACCCAAAAACCCTTAACAACGGGGTCGCTGAGGCTATCAACCACTCTCTTGCGATAATCTTTGTCGGAAAGCATGCGCATAATTCCAAGAAGTGTTGAACCTGGATATTCAAGGAGCGCCAAAAGCGTATTGTTCAAAATATATTCCATTCTGGCAGACCACATATCAACCCATATTTTTTTGAAAACACCCATAATGCCGGATGCAACCAAGTGGCGGAATTCTGAATTTACCTGCTCGAGCGGATTAAAAGCTATCGGAAAATTTACATCCTGAGGATTGAAATAAATAACGTCATTCACTCTTTCTTCCGGAATGAATTGTAAAATTTTTTCAGCGGCATCTCCGTGCGGATCTATAAAACACACGCCTTTTCCGGCCTTAATATCATCCACAACCATTGTTTCCATAATCGTAGTTTTAGCGGAGCCGGATTTTCCAACCAAATACATATGGCGACGCCTGTCGTCCATTTTAATGCCAAATTTCTTTTCACTGTTCCTGAAATTTGTTATTCCGAATATTACCCTGTCTTCGTTGATAGCCATAAATTATTTATAAAATTATAACGGTAAATTAGATGGCGGCTCGCCCTTTCTGGTTTCTACCCTGCGAAGCATAGGAGATCCAACGGATGTTATCGGGAAATGATAAACCGTCGCCAATTCTTCGGTACACAAAATAGAAGTTTTTGCCGGAAACGCCCTTGCTTTATAAGCATCATACATCGCCCTCTTGGTATATGTTTTGCTTTTTCTGAATAAAAACTTAGCCGTAGGCTTCGGACCGGCCTTGAAAGAATTTTTGTCCTGAGTTCCAAATTGCTTAAAGGCTCCCAATAAAGCCGCAACGTTAAGCTGGGTAAATTCATCTTTTCTGTCTATGTATACATATCTGATTGCAGATTGAAATCCGTACTTGGCGATTTTATTTTCAATGGCTTCAAGCACACTTCTTTCTCCTGGAGACAATGTCACGGTCTTACCCTTGTCTTCAGACGGCTTAGACGATGACCATTCCGGATGGATTAGCGGCGCGCGATGCAGGTGCCAAAGAAACTCAAAAAATCCATTGATAATCCCCATCAAAAAGCTAGGTTTTTTCTCCGGTTTTTTTCGGCCATACATTTTATCCCTTATTTCTTCGCCTTCTTTTTTCCAGCCATCCCCAACTGGCCTAATAAGATATTGAAGCCAAAGAGCTTCTCCCTCTTTTAATCTGGACATTACTTCGGTAATAGCCGCAACTGGATCAAGACGCTGCTCCTCAACATTGGCTTCGAAGTAGGGATAAGTTTGTATCGGGTACGGATTAGGCTTGGCCAAAATATAATCTCCGGCGGCTATGTCGTAGACATCATTCGGCAAAATAGCCGGCATAAAATTAACATAATCATCGGCTGTGATAATTTCGGCATCCGGATATTCGGAATAAATAGCATTTTCCACCAAGTGCTTGGCGCTCTCGGGGGCACGAACATAAAAACTTACTCCGCCGGCATAGCCAACAAGTTCAAATGAATACCAGGGCAAAACTTTTCCCTTAAAAAAAACTTCTTTCCAATTCGGATCAGATTCAACAATGCTGTGAAGAGCCGTAAAAATATTGTCCATAGCCTTAGGAGTTTTAAGAACGTTGCCGGGAATTTTTATTTCCAAAAACACCCATTTCATCTTTTTGATGTAAAGGCTTCTCTGCCCCCTCTCCCAAAAATCGATAAAAATAAAAAACAAGCCAACAGGCAAAATCACCCACCAGCCATATTTTATGACCACCCAAATAACATTGAGTATTCCGAATATGATCACCCAGAAATCTATCATAGATATATATTATCAGAAATTGTAAAAGAATTCATCCGCCCTATAAGGAAAAAACGGAAAAACCGCAAAGATTAAGCCAAATTAACCTGATACTTGCCGTTATCAAGACGAGTAAAATGCTTTTTATTCTGCAAATTAATGAAAATAGTATTTTTCTTAAAGACTCTTTCCTTAAGAACCAGATCCATAAGATCTTTCGGTTTAAGCGGTCCCTGTTCTTTCAAAATTCTCATCATTACTTCCTTGGCCGTTCCTGGCATATAGCCGTGCTCCTGAAGTCCGTATATTCCCCTGCCGACCAAAACAAATTTATTATCTTTAATAAGTTCATTGTGAACGGTCTGAGGATTAATAGTTTTGTCGGAATTTTTATATTTCCCGATAGCTCCGGCAATTTCAACGAAGTGAAGAGGCCTCTTTTCTTTTTTTAGTACCGCATATGCCCAATCACGGATAGTGCGCGGATTGGTCTCTGCCCAATCTGACAAACCAAATTCTCCAAAATTATTAATGTGAAAATCCTTAGAAAGAGAAATGAAGTTCAAAGCCACCAAATCTTTTAAATTGTGCGGCTTTATAGCCTCGGCAAAAACTTTATCCATGCTGCCATGAGAAAGAACTTTTTCTTTCTTGGCCTTCATATATTTAACCAGCTTGGAAATAAAACTTAATATTTTTTTCTTTTCCGCATCTTCCTGATACCAGTAAGAATAAAAATTCTTGTCTTCAACGGAATATTTCGGATAACCGTTAAGCTCTAACAAAAATCTTACCTGATTATCAAAAATAGGCGACGGATTTTCATTAAGCAGCAACTGAAGATCGGCCAAAAGCAAAGCTTCTCGTCTGGCTCCGCCCAAATTCTTTACATGCTCATTTATTGTTTTTACAAAATCATTCAAAATTCCACTTTTGATGAATTCTCTCAATTCTTTAAGAGCTCCGGCCTCTATTTGCCTTACTCTTTCCCTGGTAATACCAAAGCTGGTTCCCAATTCGGCCAAAGTAATAGCCTTGCCATCTTTTAATCCATAACGACGATCAATAACCTCCCTCTGGCGGGTATTTAAAATACTTAAGATCTGATTCAATAATTTTTCGGTGTTTCCTGTATTCATACTTTGTGTCGCCTATGTATTATTTATTGAAATTATAATAACATATCCTATTTATTTTGTAAATAGGTAAGCAGCGGACTAGCCATGAAGATGGAAGAATATGTACCAATGATTGTTCCCACCAAGATCAAAAGAACGAAATAGCTAAGAGTTGAAGCGCCAAACAAATACATAGCCACGAGCACTATAAATAAAGTAAATGAAGTATTTATGGATCTGGCAAAAGTCTGATTGATGCTGATATTTATTATGTCGCCAAGGCTCTTTCCTTTTTGAATGATAAGATTTTCTCTAATTCTGTCAAAAACGACGATTGTGTCGTGAACCGAAAAGCCCATTATCACCAAAATAGCCACGATGAAATTACTGTCTATTTCCAATCCCTTCAAATGTCCAAACCAGGCATACAAGCCGGCAGGAATAACGGCGTCGTGAAAAAGACAAACCAATGTCGCGACTCCATATTTCCAGGAGCTGACCGGATAAGAAACTTTTCTGAAAGCAAAAGCGATATACAAAGAAATTCCAAAAAGCACCAAAACAAAAGCCCAGATGGCTTTACCGCGCAATTCAGATCCGATTGTCGGACCAATGCTCTGAAAACCAAGCTCCTCAACAGGACCGCGGGTTGTAAAATCCTGATTCATCTTCGCAAGATATTCCTGATGCTGACTTTCGGAAAGTTCATTTGTCCTGATCATTATTACGTCATTTTCTGATCCGGTAGTAACTACTGCGTTGTCTATTTTTAAATTATTCTGCAAATAACTTTGCAATTCCTGCGTGGAAACAGTACCGCCGGTGAATTTGATCTGCCACAGCGCACCTCCGGAAAAATCTATCCCCTCTTTAAATCCAAAAGTAAAAATGCTTACGATTGCCAAAACGAACATTAACAAAGAAAAACCGATAAATATTTTTTTGTATTTTATTAAGTCAAACATAGTAGTGTTTTTATTTAGTATTTGTCTATTTTTCTTTAGTTATTTGTTTCGACGCATTATTTCTGACATAGAAGATCTTCAGCAAATTTTCAGTAACGGTAATGGCGGTAAACATGCTTACAACCACACCAATAAGCAAAGTCAAAGCAAATCCTTGGACAAAACTGGAAGTGAACATATAAAGAATGAATGCTGTTAATATGGTGGTCAGGTTTGAATCCCTGATTGAAGTCCAGGCTCTTCTAAATCCTTCATCAATAGCGCTCATTTTCTGCAGGCCCTTCTTCATTTCTTCTTTTGTTCTTTCAAAGATCAAAACGTTGGCATCTACGGCCATACCGATAGACAGAATGAAACCGGCGATACCGGCCAAAGACATAGTAACCGAGAAAAGTTTAAATACAGCCAGCGAAAGCGCTATGTATATTGCCAATGCAATTACCGCAAAGAATCCCAAAGCGTGATAATAAAGAACCATAAAAAGCATCACCGCCAGCGTGCCCAAAAGGCCGGCCCAAATTGTTCTTTGTAAAGAATCCTGTCCAAGCGAAGCGCTAACCGTCTGCTGGTCTACTAATTTAATAGGAGCCGGCAAGGCGCCCGCGTTGAATCTTTCAACCAACTGCTGAGCCTCTTTCAAATCATTGATGCCGGTTATTTCGGCTTTTCCTCCGGAAATAGGTTCGTTTACATTTGGAGCGCTGATAAGATTATTGTCTAGGAATATAGCCAGCGGCTTACCGACATTTCTGGTAGTCAAATCTTCAAACATTTTTGCGCCTTGGTCGTTAAAGCTGATATTTACTATCGGCAAACCGACCTGACTGAATGAAAGCTGAGCGCCTTGCACATATCTGCCATTCAAACTGCTAAAAACAAATTGCTGTGTAGTGGTGCCAACGCCTTGCTTAACTTCGGCAAATTGTAAAAACGGCGTTTCACCGATCTGCTGGATTGCCTGGTTCACATCCTTGATTCCGGCCAATTCAACATTCAAGCGATAGCTGTCGCCTGATACAGAAGAAGTAACTCTTGGCTCGGAAACACCGAAAAGATTAACCCTCTTTTCAATGACATCCCT
>JAJYZL010000029.1:0-4030 GCA_021799965.1 bacterium
TTTTAAAGACATGCCTATAGTTGTTTTGGTGAACAAGGGCTCGGCTTCTGCTTCTGAAATTTTGGCCGGCGCTTTGCGTGACAACAGAAAAGTGAAATTAATAGGTGAAAAGACTTTCGGAAAGGGTACTGTCCAGCAAATGGAATCTCTTAAAGATGGTTCACAGATTAAAATGACTATTGCCAAATGGATTATGCCAAATGGCGGCACTATAGATCAGACTGGTCTCACTCCCGATATTGAGGTAAAAATTTCCGACGACGATACAAAAGCCGGAAAGGATACGCAATTAGAAAGGGCCTTGGAAGAAGTTAAGAAGATGTTTTAAATAAAAAATCTCCGCAAAAAGCGGAGATTTTGATTTTGTCCCGAGTTTGTCTGATTAAGCGGTTACAACTTCCACTACCTTGATATACCTTTTGTTTCCATCAAATTTAGTTTTCTTGGAAGAGCGGAATTTTACTTTTCCGTTAGTAGCGGCATAGAGCGTGTCATCGGCTCCGCGCCTGACATTTTTGCCGGGAATGTACCTCGTGCCTCTCTGGCGTATGATAATTTGGCCGGCATTGATACCCTCGCCGTCTTGTTTTTTAACTCCTAATCTTTTTGCCTCGGACTCACGTAAGTTTTTACTGGTTCCGAGGGATTTAGTATGCGCCATAGATGATTAAAATTTCTTATAGCTGTTTTATTTATTGATATATTATATTAGAATAAATCCGATTATGTCAAATAAATTGGCCGCAATAAAGGAATCGCTTATGGTTTTTTTGAAGAAACGGGAAGTCGTTTTATTTCTGATATTTTTTGTTATTTCTTCATTATCTTTCGGTCTTGGATACCTATATGCAAAAGATTATAACATTGCGCCGATCATAATTGAGAAAAATTGTTAGTGGAAAATAAATTTTTGTGTAAGCTTGACCAAATATTGTTTTTATTTCATATTGAGCTGGTACGTTAACAAAATTCATCTGCTAAAACCGGATGAAAATAAAAGAAGAGGAGAGGAGAGGCTAAAATGAAAAGCGCTAAAACCGCAGATCCGTGGAAGAGGTTGTTCAGTTTGTTCGCCAACATTATGGAGCTGGTCGTGGCCGACAAGCGTAATGCCGAAGAAGTTGCCGACGTCCTGCAGGTCATTAAGAATGACAGGAACTTCGCGATAACTCTCGGCCGTACTACTCTCAGTGTGCTAGCTAAGGACCAGCTTGCTGATTGGGCAGAGTTCTACCACGAGGAATTCGGGATCGTGCTGGATGTCCGCAGTCTTGAAGGCAAGATTCCGGCACATAAAAATGACTTTGATCGTCTAATTGTAGTGCCGGGAGGCATAACCTTCGAAAAGATACTCAATCAGCTGAAGAAGAGAATGTTTATTCGTAATAATTGGTCAAATTCTGGTTCGTTTGCATCGGCTAGAAAAGCAGACCGGGATTATGCTGTTTGGGTAAGAGATCGTCATGAGGCGGATGAAGAGCTTGTGAATAAATCAGCTTCAGCGCTTGGGGTCGAGAAGGTAAACTGCATTACCCTGGAAGAACGTTTGCTTTTGGAGTCGTTTTGCTTCTGGGCAATGGGCGTGCATCTGGATGTTCAAAGTTTCACGCTGTGCGCCGGATCTTACGACCGCGGATGCCTGCCGAAAGTTGCCTATGTTAAAGGCGATGTTGTCATAGACTGGGTTATATCCAGCGATAATTGCAGTACTCATCGTGGCCGTCAGGTTGTTTCGTAGTAATTTTAAGCTCGTCCGGGCTTTAACCCTGGACGAGCTTTTTTGTTTTAAGTATTTTATTTTTTAGTTCTAAGTGTTAGATTTTAGTTACTAATATGAAACGATATTATTTTGATCATGCCGCCACTACGCCGGTTGATAAGCGGGTCGTGAAGGCAATGGAGCCGTATCATTCAGAAGTTTTTGGAAATCCTGGATCCGTTCACAGATTTGGACAAGAGGCTTCGGCGGCTGTTTTTAAAGCTCGCAATAAAATTGCCAAAATTATTAATTGTGATTATCGGGAAGTTGTCTTTACCGGCTCAGCGACAGAAGCGAATAACCTAGCGATCAGGGGAATTGTTAAGAATGTTAGAAACTTTGGATCTGTTGGGAATGATATGGAACAAGAGAAACGATCGAACAAGCGAAGCGATCTAACGATCAAAACATTTATTCCTCGTATCATAACCTCTCAAATAGAGCACGAATCAATCTTAGAAACTTGCCGTGATTTAGAAAGAGAGGGTTTAGCAGAAGTAATTTATTTGCCGGTCAGTAAAGTTGGAATCATTGATATAAAAAAACTGAAAGCGGCTCTAAACGAACGAACGGTTTTGGTTTCTATAATGTATGCAAATAACGAAGTCGGATCTATTCAGCCAATCAAAGAAATTTCAAAAGTTATAAGACAATACAAAGAAGAAAAAGAATTTTCCCCGAAAACTCCCGCAGCTGAGCGGGTACGGTATCTCTCGAAGAGAGATGAGCGAGGCGAGGTACAAGCAAGCGAACTGCTGGGTGAGCGAAGCGGTTTGAGGGAAAATTATTTTTCTTCGCCGCTCTACCCCCTGTTTCACACTGACGCAGCCCAAGCTTTCAATTATTTAGATTGTGATATTAAAGAACTCGGCGTAGATATGATGACGCTGTCTTCCCAAAAAATTTACGGGCCAAAAGGCATCGGACTTTTATATATAAGAAATTTTGGCAGTATTCTTGGAGAAAAATTCATCAAGTCGGTGATTGTGGGCGGACATCAAGAAGAGGGTCTGAGAGCGGGGACGGAAAATGTGGCTGGAATTGTGGGTTTTGCCGAGGCGGCGCAAATAGCATCGGATTTGAGAAAAAAAGAATCAGCGCGGCTCTACAAACTTCAGGCTTATTTTTGGAAAAATTTAAAATCTGTCAATAAATTGGGCGGGGTTATATTGAATGGTCCCGATTTAGGCAATGAGAGGCTGCCCAATAACATAAATATTTATTTTCCGCGCCAAGAAGGACTTATTTATAAATTGGATATGGCCGGCTTCGCCGTTTCCGGAGGATCGGCTTGTTCAGCTCGGCTTTGCAGGCCGTCGCACGTTCTTGTGGCGATGGGCTGTTCCGATACAAAGGCAAGTGAAAGTGTTAGGATCTCTTTTGGCCGGCAAACGGATAAGCGAAACATAGATAAGTTTTTGAAAGTTATAAAAAATATAAATTTGCACCAATAGCTTGCTTTATTTCGTATTACTATAAAGGCTGAGGGGCTTATTTTTTAGCACCCATCGGTTTATTAATCACTATTTAGTGTCGATTATTATAAAAAATAAATAAAATCACTGGTCCTGTTAATGAGACCAAAAAATATGAAAAATAAAAATCAATTATTACAAATTTTTAGCGTTGTAGTCGTTTTAATTTTTGTTGTTTTCCTTTTTGTGAGTTCCGCTTCTAAGGCGGGTTGGAAAAATACCTTCGAAAAATATTTACCGTTTTTGAATACTGCAACTTCCACGCAAATGGCTGGTTCGGCTCAGGCTTCTTACGAATCTGAAGATGCGCACGAAGCGGCTGTTATTAAGGCGGTGGAGGGGGCATCTCCTTCAGTTGTTTCAGTCATTATTTCTAAAAATGTTCCGGTTATGGGGCAATGCCAAGTCAATCCTTTTAGTAATCTGCCACAGGAGTTTCAGCAATATTTCGGCGGAAGTCTTAATTTTACTCAGCAGTGTCCTGACAGCAGCGGCAAAACCCAAAAACAGGAAGTCGGCGGAGGTAGCGGATTTGTAATTTCAGCGGATGGCTTGATTCTTACCAACAAACACGTAGTTTCCGATGAAACCGCTGATTATACGGTTTTGACCAATGACGGAAAGAAATATGACGCTAAGGTTTTGGCGCGTGACAGCGTTCAAGATCTGGCGGTGCTTAAAATTTCCGCGAATAATCTAACGCCGCTAAAGATTGGTAATTCAGATTCGATTAAATTGGGTCAAACTGCGATTGCCATAGGTAATTCTCTTGGTGAATTCAGAAATACAGTTTCGG
>JAJYZL010000029.1:4040-6918 GCA_021799965.1 bacterium
TCAGATGCATCTTCCGGTTCCGCTGAAAATCTGGATGGTTTAATTCAAACCGATGCAGCCATTAATCCCGGTAATTCCGGGGGTCCGCTTTTAGATCTCAAGGGCGAAGTTATTGGCATTAACACAGCAATAGCATCTGACGGACAAAATATTGGTTTTGCAATTCCTATAAATAAAGCTAAAAATGCAATTGAATCAGTAAAAAAGAGCGGGAAGATAGTTACACCGTTTTTGGGAGTTAGATATTTGGTAATTGATGATCAGCTGGCAGCGCAGGAAAAATTATCCGTAAAACAAGGAGCTTTGGTCCGCGGCAGTTCCGATGGTCCGGGCGTGGTTAAGGATTCTCCGGCCGACAAAGCCGGTTTGCAGGCCGAAGATATTATTACGGAAGTGAATGGCGTTGCCATTGATCAGAATAATACTTTGTCGTCACTGATACAGAATTATCAAGTGGGCGATCAGATAACTCTTAAAATTTTGCGCAATGGAAAAGAGATGAACATTGTTGTTACGTTGGAAGAAAAAAAGATTTAAGTATTATATAATGATATTGAAGTCGAAAAATTAGTACATATTAATAAAATAAATGAACAAAAAAATATTGTTTAGTTTAATGGCTGCTTCTATGGTCTTGAGCATTACAGCTAACGCTCAAACAGGAAACGGTCAGGCGCAAAGAGCGCAAAACGCAATTAGAATTGACAGCGTTAGAGCCGAAGCTCGTGCTCAAATAGCTTCGTCCACAGCTGAGTTTAGAAATAATGTTAAACAATTAAATGCCGAGAGAAAGTTATTAAATGCATCTGCTATTGCCAGCTCGACTGCTGCTTTTAGAGCTCAGGTTCAGCAGGCAAGACAAGAGCTTCAGACCAAGAGAGAAGAGGCTAGGACACAATTAAAGGCCCAGCTTCAAGTTATAAAAGATGATCAGAAAAAAGCAGTTGTGGAAAGATTGGATCAGAATATCAATGACTTAAATGCCAAATTTGCAGAACAATGGACAAATGTATTGGTCAAGTTAGATGCTTATTTAGCAACCACCACTACACAAGCCTCAGCCGAAGCTGCGAGCGGCAAAGATATTTCTGCTGTAACCACTGCTATTAATAGTGCTCAAACCGCCATTTCCGCTGCCAAATCAGCAGTAGAAGCGCAATCGCAAAAGAATTACACAATTACAGTTGTTAGTGAACAAACCTTGAAAGCAAATGTTTCTGACACAAGAAATACATTAAATACAGACTTGAAATCAGTGAGGGATCTTATGCTAGCAGCTCAGCAGGCCGTGATAAATGCAATGAGCGAGTTGAATAAAATAAAATAAAAACATGGAATCAAATTCTAAAAAAACTCTTTGGATAATAGTGATAATTGGAATTGTGATAATCGCCCTTGTTGTCGGTTATAATATGTTGGGAAATAACACTATGCCCCAACAAAACCAGGGGACGAGCTCTGTAAATGTCGGAGCCGGTCAGCAAGCCGCGCAGCCAGCTGGTCTTAATCAATCTGATTTGGGAGATCTAAATTCCGGTATTAATCAGTTAAATCAAGACATTAATAAGTTGTAGGATTAAAACTTACATTTATATAAATTAGCACTCTCATTGACAGAGTGCTAATTTTTTTATTATGATATTATTAAAGTAGGTTTACGTATATTTTATGAAAAACAATTTTAATCGATTTACAATAAAAGCTCAGGAAGCCCTTCAAAATGGCCAAGAATTGGCGGCTTCTAGAAATCACGGAGAATTCAAAGCTCTGCATTTGCTTTCGGCATTGATAAGCGACGGGCAGTCTTTGGTCCAGCCTCTTCTTACAAAGAGTGGCGTTAATTTGGATTTATTAGATAAAAATATTGAAGAGGAGCTTAAAAAGCTTCCTAAAGTATTAAGTGCTTCTTCGGTAAATATTGGACAGCTTTATCTTTCTCAGGAATTGATACAGATATTGGAACGTGCGGCAAAATTGGCAATGGCGCAGAAAGATGAATTTGTTTCTTGCGAACATCTGCTTTTTGGAATTTTAGAGGTATCGTCTCCAGCTCAGCATCTTTTAGATCGGGCTGGAATGAAAAAAGATACAGCAATGAAAATTTTGGCCGAATTAAGAGGATCGACCAGGGTTGTTGATGAAACTCCTGAAAGTAAATTTCAGGTTTTGGAAAAATACGCCGTTAATTTAACCGATAAAGCCAGACAGGGGAAGCTTGATCCGGTGATAGGCCGGGAAGAAGAATTGCGGAGAGTGATTCAAGTTTTGTCCCGTCGCACCAAGAACAATCCTATATTGATAGGTGAGCCTGGAGTTGGAAAAACTGCCGTTGTAGAGGGTTTGGCACAAAGAATTATTTCTGGAGATGTTCCTGAGCCACTTAAAGATAAAGAGATCATAGCTTTAGATATTGGATCGTTGATCGCCGGCACTAAATTTCGCGGAGAATTTGAAGATCGCTTGAAGGCTTTTATAAAAGAAATTCAAAATGCTAATGGCAGACTTTTGTTATTTATAGATGAAATACATATGATCGTCGGCGCCGGATCAGCCGAAGGAGCTATTGATGCTTCTAATTTATTGAAGCCTGCTTTGGCGCGCGGAGAATTGCACGCTATCGGCGCCACCACTTTGAAAGAATTTCAAAAACATATTGAGAAAGACCCGGCTTTGGAACGCCGCTTTCAGCCAATCTTGGTTGAGGAGCCTTCTATTGAAGATAGCATTAGTATTTTACGCGGACTCAAAGAGAGATATGAGCTTCATCACGGATTAAGGATAAGCGATGAGGCGATCATTGCCGCGGTTAATTTATCTGCGCGATATATATCCGACAGATTTTTGCCGGATAAGGCAGTTGATTTAATCGATGAAGCTG
>JAJYZL010000030.1 GCA_021799965.1 bacterium
CAGTGCTGGAGCCTCCGAAAGACTGGAAGAAGAGAAGAGCTTGGTTTATCTGGTTTATCTCGGTAACTCTGTTGGCATCCCTGCTCTGCTTTACCATCTGAGCTGGGTTTATGACTAAGAGAGTGACTGTGGCTAAGACAGCCAAGATACCTATGACTATGAGTAATTCGATGAGGGTGAAGCCTGTTGCTTTCTTATTACGAGAGAGAGAGAGAGAGTTTAAAAAATTCTTTAGAAAACATTGTATTTTTTATTAAAAGATATTATTTATTATATCAAAAAAATTATTGTCGGCGCTCTTTCACCCCGTATCGCCCTTTAGGCGTTACCCAAAAGCCTAATCTGAATTTTCCGCCAAGAGCTAAACGCGTCTGCGCTTCCAATCCGGAAAAAGCGCCAAAAATAATCAATGTTATAGGCATAAAAATCCATTGCAAAAGATAAAGTCCGTAGTGCCAAAATCTAAAACCCTTCGGCTTGGGCGGCAATAAAAGCACGCTCAAGATAGCAGAACTGGCAATGCCAATAGTTGAAAGATTCAGAATAAATCCTGTAATTTTAGGCAAATTATAAGCCAAAATAGTTCTATCAAAAGCATGTCCGCCTATTAAAATCGGCAGCCAGCCCATGGCAAAAATTATGATGGCATTAGTAGCCCAAGAATGAAATCCCTCTATTACATTAAAACCCCAATAAAATTTAGTTTTAAAACTTATTTTTTTATTTTTTCTGAATCCATCTAATAAATAAGGAACATTTTCTACTCCCCAGCCCCAGCGCCTCTGCTGCTTATAAATATTTATCATTGTTTTCCAAAAACCCGGCGCGACATTGGCATCCATAGAAACCGGATAAAACATCGGCTCAACGCGCCAGTCGCCGTCATAATGCAAAAATAATTGCCAAAAAATTCTGGAATCTTCTGAAACCACATCTCTGTGCCAATAACCTATTTCTACCAACGCCTTGAACGGCATGGAATGTGAAGAGAAAGTGGTTAATCTTTCCGGCCTGGCTTGCTGCATCATATGCCAGAAAGTCGCCGAAAAAGAAACAACTCTCGCGAGCGCTGGGGCTTCAAAAATATTATTAGTAAAAAGAGGTATTGGCTGGAAACTGGTTCTTTGCGGTTTTTCGCAAGTTAAAAATTTATAAGTTAAAAGGCCGAAATATTCCTTACCAATCTGCGTATCCACATCAAAAACAGAAACTAAGATATTTTCATAATTAATGCCAAGCGGATCAATAACCATCTTCTTCGCTTGCTCGGCCGAATAACTTTCATTAGATCCCTTTCCCGGAATTTCACCCGGCACATTCATCGGATGAATTGTTATTAAAAATTTATAAAACTTATTGCTAAATTCTTCTTCGATTTTTTTGGCTATTTCTTTTGCTTCTTCTCCGGCTTTTTCCTCTATCGCAAGAACCAAGATCATTTTACTCAGCGGATAATTGGTTTTTATCAAGCTGTCAAAAGATTCTTTTACTATACCGTACGGCTCGTTATACATAGGCAAAATAACCAGATGATAAATATCCTGCCAATTACTTTTTTTGCCGGCAACATCTTGCTGCGATTTAATAACAAGAGAATTTAATTCGTTCAGCCAGTCTTTTTTTTCATTTTCTCTCATCTTGGTAAAAGAATATCTAAGATGAAGAGAGAGATATAGTGTTTTTAAAAGCCAATAAATATCAAAAAGGATTAAAGATTGCAGCCAAGGCCGCAAATTTCCAAGAAATAAAAAAAAGGATTATAAGTGTTCCCCAGGATAAAGCTGCGGGCAAAATTTCAAAAAATCTAAACATAAATTAATTATACAACGTAGTCCCAACGGGAATCGAACCCGTATTTTGTCCGTGAAAGGGACATGTCCTGAACCATTAGACGATAGGACCGATAAGAACCTGGAATTATTTAAGCATTTTTTCTTAAAAAAATCTAGAGTTTGGATTCTATTGATTTTTCAATTAGTCAAGATTAGTCTTTAACGTAGCTACTTTTAAAAAATTATACGGGGGATGAAAAATGCTTAAGAACTTCCTAGGTGATTTTATTTTCGGATCCACTCTTGTGGGGTTATGTATAATAGCAATGTTCTTGTTGCCGATGCTTAATATCAATGCAGCTATAGTTCTACCTTTTTTGTTAGCGGGCATTATTCTGATAAAATCTTCTACTTCATCGTGTACAATCCATGAACGGCTAATGCTTAAAACGTTCTTGAAAAGAAAAATAATGCGAAGACGCGAAAGAATTGGGATCCTTGCCGATGCCACCCTACTTTCCATGTTTGATGGCTATGACAGATGGTGGAAATCACAAAAGGAAAAAGGGTTGAATAGCGAACACGTAAGCTTTGGTATTTTTGTCGAAATTCTTGCCGGAACCTTAGAAAAAGAAGAAATAGAATCCTATTACAAACATTTCGAAAAATGCCCGATATGTCAGGAATATTCAATATCCTGGATAAGGAAATTGCCCCAAAAAGCAGATGAGTGTCGTCATAAGCGGCTTCTATAATAGAAGCCGCTTTTTTATTATTTGCTTCAAAAGAAATTTATATTTATATTTAAATCATCTAATAAAAAACATGGAACAGAAAATTATTCCGGGACTGACAACGACCGAAGCAGAAAACAGAATAAAAAAATACGGACCAAATGATGTCCAAGAAAAAAGAACGGGTACCATCAAAAAATTCCTGGCTCCTTTTTATTCTCCAATTTCTCTGATGCTTTTGGGCGCAGCCTTTTTATCAAAACTAAACGATAAAACCTTTGATGCGTATTTTATTCTAGCTCTTTATTTTGTAAACTACGGAATTCAAAAATGGCAGGAATTTAAAGCAGATAAATCAATACAGCAACTAAAAAAACGACTCTCTTTTGAAGTTTCTGTTTTTCGCGACAATAAATGGAATTTTGTTAATGCTAAAAATCTAGTCCCTGGAGACAGGATGAGACTAGGGCTGGGAAGTATAATTCCGGCAGACGGCACTGTAATTTCTTGTAAAAATCTCTCTGCTAATGAAGCGGTTCTGACAGGCGAATCCTTACCGAAAGATAAAAAAATCGGAGATAAAATTTATTCAGGATCATTTATCGCCACAGGAAATCTGGAAGCTGAAATAACAGCCACTGGAAAAAATACCTTTTTCGGAAAAACAATTTTTTCAATTGAGCAGCCCCAACAAAAAAGCATTCTAGAAAAAGATATTCTGACAATAACTAAGTTTTTAACCATCACGAGCATAATTGCAGTTATTATTCTTACGGCAATTCTGCTTATTAAAGGATTCGGTCTAAAAGACCTTCTCACTCTAGACCTTAGCCTTATCATCGCCGGTATTCCGATCGCTCTTCCGGCCGTCATGGCAATTATCTTGAGTATCGGGGCCGCAGAACTCGCAAAAAAATTCGTGATAGTAAGAAGGCTTTCTGCACTTCAGGATTTAGCCAATGTAAATATGCTTTTAACCGATAAAACGGGAACTCTCACTCAAAATAAAATAAACGTAGCTAATGTCATTTCTTATCGGACTGATTTAAGCACCGACGACATTACAGAGCTCGCTTATTTTACTACCCTGCAGGATACCCCCGACACGATCGATCTGGCCATCATAAAAAAATTTGAGCAGACAAATCGCCATATTGAAAATACAGAAATATTAAATTTCATTCCTTACGACTCCGAAAGAAAAAGATCTACCGCCCTTATTCAAAAAGGGCAAGAAAAAATATTGATAAGTATGGGTGCGCCGCAGATAATACAAGCTTTTGAAGAATTTTCATCTCCCGATATAAAAATAAAATTTGAAAAAGATATTAATTACGCCGCGGCCGAAGGATTCCGAGTTTTAGCCATCGCAATCAGAAAGGGAGAAACTGAAGAAAAAAATATGATAATAGCCGGACTTCTGTTTTTAGCCGACCCGCTTAATGAGGATTCTAAAGAAACAATAGCTTTTATGAGAGAAAACGGAATCGGAGTAAAAATGGTCACTGGGGACAACAAAATAATTACCGAAAGAATAGCAAAGGAAATCGGCCTTCCCGGAAATGTTTATTCCGCAAAAGAAACCAGAGATATGTATGCTGATGGTAAAAATAAAATAGAAGATTTAAAAAATGCGGCGGCGTTTTCAGAGGTATCGCCGAAAGATAAATATGAACTCGTTAATATATTCAGATCTCAGTTTGTAGTGGCGGCAACCGGAGACGGAATCAATGATTTGCCGGCTCTTAAAACCGCAAATGTCGGAATAGCAGTTTCTGGAGCAGTCACAGCGCTGAAAAGCTTGGCGGATATAGTTCTTCTAGGGCAAGGGCTTTCCGTAATCAAAGATGCAATAATAGAAGCCCGCAAAATTTTCGTACGCCTTTATAACTACTCAATATATAGAATATCCGAAAGCTTCAGACTTGTCATAACCATTTTAATATTAGGGGCTTTTTACGGATCATACCCTCTCCAGCCGCTTCAACTTATCTTATTGGCTTTTTTAAACGATGTTCCTATAATATCTCTGGCCTTTGATCGTGTTAAAATTTCTTCCGAACCATCACGAATAAATATAAAAGAAAGATTTTCTTTGAGTTTATTATTCGGACTAGTAGGTGTGCTAAACAGCATTTCTTTATTCGTTCTGACGTTCAACGTACTCCACTTTCCAATCGTAATTGTCCAAACCATGTTTTTCCTAAAACTTACAATCTCCGGACATGCCCTTATATTTGTCGCTCATACAAAAGAGAGGTGGTTCAAATTCTTACCCAGCAAAGAAGTTATAATAGCTACTATCGGAACCCAAATACTGGCGACATGGCTGGCAGTTTCCGGATACCTTATGCCCGCAAAAATATCCTGGCAGATGGCGATTTTTGTCTGGATCTGGGCGCTTATTTGGATGCAAATAACAGAATTAATGAAAGATCTGCAGGAAAAGATTTCTAAAAAATGACATAAAAAAACCGGCTTGCACAGCCGGTTTTTAATTGATAGTATTATTAATGTAAAATGGCGTTGAAGCTGCTAACACAGCTGAGCCGGGAGCAGAAAGCCTAGATCCGCAAAATGGATCGGACACGTAGACCTCCCCGGGTTTGCCCGTTATAGCTAAACGAGGTTTAACTGAAAAAGTTAAACGAAGTAAGGTGGCACCGCAATTTACAATTGCCCTTACAAAGTTATCAATTCGTCATTGGCAACTTTGTAGGGGCATTTTAATTAAAAATAAGAAAATGCAAAGAACTTATATAAAAGATTTAAAAAATAAAATTGGTGAAGAAGTAAGCATTTCCTGCTGGGTGGACGTACGCCGCGATCACGGAAAATTAATATTCGTGGATTTGCGAGATATGACCGGAAAAGTACAGGCCGTTGCACTCCCCAACCACAAAGAAGCCGTCGCCGTTGCCAGCACCATCAGATCCGAATGGGTCATTGAAGTTTCCGGAAAGATCAATCCTCGTCCGGAAAAACTGATAAACAAAAATGAAGAAAATGGATCTATCGAAATGGAAATTTTTTCGATCAAAGTTTTAAATGAAGCAGTAACCCCAGCTCTGAATGTAAGCGGCGACGGAAAAGATATAGACGAAGAAGTCCGCCTGAAGTACAGATATTTGGATCTGCGCAGACCAAGAATGCAAAAGAATATCCGCAACAGGCATAAGGTTATGCTGCTCACCAGAAACATTTTAGAAAAAGAAGGTTTCTGTGAAATAGAAACTCCAAATCTCACGATCGCCACCGCCGAAGGATCAAAAAACTTTATCGTTCCATCCAGATTAGAAAAAGGCAAGTTCTATGCCCTTCCTCAAGCACCTCAGCAATATAAACAGCTTTTAATGGCTTCTGGTTTTGAAAAATATTTCCAATTTGCCAGATGTTTCAGGGATGAAGATACCAGAGGTGACAGGCAACCAGAATTTACACAAATGGATCTGGAAATGAGTTTTGTCACCGAAGAAGATGTGATGAACGTCAACGAAAAAGCACTCATTGAAGTAGTACAAAAAATTTATCCGCATAAAAAGATCCAACAAATTCCTTTTCCGCGAATCACATATAAAGAAGCGATGGAAAAATATGGCTCCGACAAGCCAGATATAAGGACCGATAAGAACGATCCCGATCTCTTGGCTTTTGCCTGGATAGTGGATTTCCCGATGTTTGAAAAAGGAGATGACGGCCAATGGACATTCACCCACAATCCTTTTTCAGGAACAAAGCCGGAGTCATACAATGATCTGATGAATAAAACCAATATAGAAAATATCATGGCTGCCCAATACGATATTACCTTGAACGGCAGCGAGGTCGGCGGCGGAAGCATCAGAAATCACAGACCGGAAGCTCTTAGAAAGGTCCTGGAAATAATGGGCTTCAGCGATGAAAAGATCGAAAAGGAATATGGCCATATGCTTAAAGCTTTTGAGACCGGTACTCCTCCGCACGGCGGCATAGCTTGGGGACTCGACAGACTCATCATGATCCTGGAAAACGAACCAAATATCCGCGAAGTCATTGCTTTTGCCAAAACCGGAGAGGGAAAGGATCTGATGATGAACGCACCCTCGGAAGTTTCAGTTGAGCAGCTCAAAGAATTGCATATTAAAATAGATCTGCCTCCTAAAAAAAATAAATAGCATATTTTTATGGCGCTTCAACGTGTTGAAGCGCCACTCTCATTCCAAAATCCCGCTTGCCATGATCAAAAATAATTCAAAAACGATTTTAGCCATTGAAACCAGTTGTGATGAAACCGCCATCGCCATTTTAAAGTGCTCGGGTTCATTAAGAGCCGGACAAAAATTCGAAATTATTGTTAACGAAGTTTCTTCACA